>JAKSDL010000505.1 GCA_022360105.1 Pseudomonadota bacterium | reverse complement strand
TTCAAACAACAGCGGGATCCCAGCCTGATACCTGCCAAGATAGTGGATAAACTTAAGAACGTTGGACTTTGGGATATCAACCCGCTAAACCTGTTTCGAATCACCTGGCACAATCAGGCAACCGTCCAGGGAGGCAGTTTTGGCGGTGTTAACTATCTTGAATTTCCCAAAGAATTGACAGGCGTTGATGCACGAATTATTGCCGTGGCGGAGCCTACGATGCTGCTTTATTGGGATGTGAATCCATTGCCATCCTGCCTGAAGAGATGAGCAAGGAGCGGTTCGAATGGCTGCAATCGGTGGCTGGAGAAATCATCAAAACACCTGGTTCTGAAAGCAATGTTAAAGAGATTTTTGATAAATGCTGGGAATTAAGCGAATCGGGTCAGGCACTTAGTATTTTTAATCAATTTGATCAACCGGGAAACTATCTCTGGCATCATGAAGTCACGGGACCGGCCATGCAGCAAGTCCTGCAACAGATTATGGGGGACAACGACCAGTTCAGAGGTTTGGTTTCTGCTACCGGGTCAGGAGGCACCATTGCTTCAGGTGACTATCTGAAGAAGCAGTACCCACACAGCAAAATCGTGGCCTGCGAAGCTCTGCAATGTCCGACTCTGCTGAATAACGGATTCGGTTCGCATCGAATTGAGGGAATTGGAGACAAGCATGTGCCCTGGATACACAATGCGAAAAACACCGATCTGGTAGTAGCCGTGGATGATGAAGTTCCAATCAGCCTGATCCGGTTGTTTAATGAACCGGAAGGTAGAAAAGCGTTGCTCTCCAAAGGCATTTCCGAGGAGCTGATCGATTCTCTGGATTTGGTTGGTATTTCCGGAGCCGGAAACCTGGCCGGCGCCATCAAGTTCGCCAAGTATTTCGAAATGACAGAAAACGATGTAGTCATGACTGTTCTCACTGACTCCATGGATCTTTATCAGAGCAGGTTGGAAGAACTCAACCGGGAACGTGGTACCTTTACGGAGATCGATGCTCACTCCACCTATGAAAGACGATTGCAGGGTCTTTCCATCGACTTCATGGAAGAGCTGAACTACTACGGGAAAAAGCGAATTCATAATCTCAAGTATTATACCTGGGTCGAACAACAGGGTAAAACATACGAAGAGATTCAACGTCAGTGGTATGATGACAGCTATTGGACATCCATTGTGAACCATGTCGATGAGATCGATGCCCTGATCGATGATTTCAATAGCCAGACAGGGCTGTTGGATAGTTTATAGCGGTTAATGGTAGGGCGGGCCTACGTGGCCGCCGGGGGATTAGATTGGGAGAATGAACAAGAAAACGCTAAATAGGTTTGTACTAACAACTTAAGTTTAACCAAGATTTTCCGGATTTTCATATTGCAAAAGATTGTCGGCGGGGTCGTAGCCCCGCCCTACCGTTCATTCACAGAATTGTTCAGAATCTTGCCTTAACTTGGAGCTCATGGCATTAAGTCCGGCATGACGCAAAGATACAAACACAATTGTTTGATGAGATATTTCTTATCAGTATTGTTTACTAGCATCTCAAGTGGCTCAAACCTAGCCATAGATCTGGTGTAATTACATTTTAAAATTTAAAAAATAATTAAGTAACTTAGGAGTACATAAATGAGTCTAGATTTTCAAAAGGTTCTGCAAAAGGCAGAAGAATACAAACCACAAATCAACAAGTTTTTAAGAGATATTATCGCCATCCCCAGTGAAAGCTGCGGTGAAGAGAAAGTCATACAAAGAATCGCCCAAGAAATGGAAGCAGTGGGTTTTGACAAGGTAGAAATCGATCCCATGGGTAATGTTTTGGGATATATCGGCAAAGGAAGCCACCTGATTGCCATGGACGCTCACATCGACACCGTGGGCGTGGGAAACCCGGAAAACTGGAAATTTGACCCCTATGAAGGTTATGAAGATGACGAAGTCATAGGCGGCCGTGGTGCCAGTGATCAGGAAGGCGGGATGGCTTCCATGGTCTACGCAGGAAAGATTATTAAGGATTTGGGATTGGAAGATGATTACACCCTGCTGGTTACAGGAACCGTTCAGGAAGAAGACTGCGATGGTCTTTGCTGGCAGTACATTGTCAAGGAAGGCAATATCAAACCTGATTTTGTGGTCTCCACCGAACCTACCTCATGCCGAATCGCTCGAGGCCAGCGAGGACGGATGGAAATTCGTGTGGATGTTTCGGGAATCAGTTGCCATGGTTCGGCTCCGGAGAGAGGTGATAATGCCATTTTCAAAATGGCGCCCATACTGAACGAGCTGCAGGAGTTACATGAGAATTTGATTTCCGATGACTTTCTGGGAAAAGGTTCACTGACAGTATCGGAAATATTCTACACCTCACCTTCCCGCTGTGCTGTAGCTGACGGTTGCAGTATCTCCATCGATCGTCGATTAACCGCCGGCGAAGACAAGGACTACGCGATGAACCAAATCCGTGACCTTCCTTCAGCCAAGAAATTTAATGCCCAGGTTTCCATGTATAAATATGACAGGCCATCTTACACAGACCTAGTGTATCCGACCGACTGTTATTTTCCGGCCTGGGTACTGGAAGAAGATCACGTGGCCTGCAAAACCCTGGTTGATACGTATAAAGGATTGTTTCATGAAGATCCCATTGTCGACAAATGGACTTTTTCCACCAATGGTGTATCGATTATGGGTTTATTTGACATTCCGTGTATCGGATTCGGTCCCGGCCATGAAGATCAAGCCCATGCACCTAATGAAGTAACCTGGAAGAGCGAATTGGTAAAAGCTGCGGCTATGTATGCATTGATTCCCAAAATGTATCTGAAATCACTATGAAAAACTTTGCTGTTGTAGCTATCGGTGGAAACTCATTGATCAAAGATAATGCCCACCGACGGGTGGAAGACCAGTATGAAGCAATTAAGGAAACGGTTGTCAACCTGGTTGATATCATCGAACTGGGTTACAACATCCTGGTCACCCATGGAAACGGAGCTCAAGTTGGATTTATCCTGCGACGTTCCGAAATTGCATTCAAACATGAAGGATTGCATTTCGTTCCCCTGGTAAGTTGCGTTGCCGACACACAGGGCGCTATTGGTTACCAGATCCAGCAGGCTCTAAACAATGAGTTTGTGAAGAGAGGCATCAAGCAACAAGCGGTGACCATTGTTACCCAGGTCAAAGTGGATGGACAAGATCCTGCTTTTAACAACCCTTCCAAACCGATCGGTGCTTTTTACACTCAAAAAGAGATGGAGGAACTGGCCAAGTCCAATCCCGGATGGCAGCTTGTTGAAGATTCCGGGAGAGGATTTAGAAGAGTTGTTGCTTCTCCAAAACCAATTGAAATTGTGGAAAAGAAGGCCATTAAGACGCTGGTTAATGATGGATTTTGCGTGGTTGCCGTCGGAGGTGGTGGTATTCCTGTTAAGGAAGGCAAATCAAGCCTTCTTGAAGGTGTCGATGCAGTGATCGACAAAGATTACGCGTCAGCCTTGCTGGCCTGTGATATGGGTGCTGAGACGTTGATCGTATCGACTGGTGTTGATAAAATCTGTCTAAACTTTGGTCAACCCAATGAGACACCCCTGGACAAAATTACCCTTTCTGAAACCAGGAAGTATATAGAAGAAGGCCATTTTGCCGAGGGCAGCATGCTGCCAAAAATCAAAGCCATTGTCTCCTTTCTGGAACATGGTGGTAAAAAGGCGATTATTTCCCGCCCGGAAAATCTGAAAGAAGCTGTCATGGACAGGGCAGGAACCACTATTCACGGAGATTAAACCTTGATTGCTTTTTCTCTGAACGGTCAAAGGCAAACATACGAAGGGGATCCCAATCGATCTCTTTTAACCTACCTGAGAGATGGCCTGGGAATCACTTCTCCCAAAGATGGCTGCAGTGGGCAGGGCGCTTGTGGTGCCTGCTTGCTGGAAAAAGACGGCAAACCCGTTCTTTCCTGCAAAACCCTCATGTCAAAAGTCGAAGGAAGCTCCATTGTCACCCTTGAAGGATTTGATCCCGAACTAAGAGATTTGCTGGCAAAATCTTTTGTGGAAAAAGGCGCCGTTCAATGCGGCTTTTGCACCCCGGGATTTTTATCCCGGACCCGAATCCTCTTGAACGAAAACCCGAACCCCACCGATTCAGATATTAAAAAAGCACTCGGTCTGAACTTGTGCCGCTGCACGGGTTACATTAAAATCATCGCTGCCATTCGACTGGCTGCTGAAAGAAAATCTGTTGGAACGACACAACCCCTGCCTTCACGATGTAAGGTCGGAGAGAGTCTTCCCAAGGTTGATGGATATGATAGAGCTACCGGCCAAAGCAAGTTTGTGGCGGATTTCAAAATACCTCAAATGGTTTATGGCGCTCTGAAATTCAGTGATCACCCCCGTGCCCGAATTGTAAACATCGACCTGGACCCTGCCAAAAAGTTTCCCGGTGTTATCAGGGTATTTGACTGGCATGACATCCCGGGAGAACGCATTACCGGTCATTTAATTGACGACTGGCCATTAATGGTCAAAAAGGGTGAAATCACTCGTTACATCGGGGATGTTCTGGCCGGTGTTGTCGCCGAGACCGA
>JAKSDL010000134.1 GCA_022360105.1 Pseudomonadota bacterium | reverse complement strand
TAACGCCATTCTGAGGCGCGGCCATGTTGAACGTGAACTCACGTATAAATAACCAAAAACAAAAAATTTGAAGCTACTTCGGACGGTTGCCGTCGCCTCCAGAAACTTGTTAGCTGTTTTATTTGATTTTATTCTCTTATCTTTTTCTTTTCACTCTTTTTATGTTCTTATTTTTACTGGGGAACACAGGTTCATCCGCTTCATTCATCCCTAATAACCATCTTACATCAACATTTAGGTATTTACTTAGAAATTTCAATTCTTTATCGAAGACAGGTCTTCTTCCATTTTCAAGATCGGCATAACTTGTTCTTGCTATATTAAGCTCAATAGCAATTTCGATTTGTTGTTTACCACGAGCTAGCCTAGCTTCTTTGATCCTGATACCGGAAATGTTTTTTTGTTCTTCCATTTGTAACCTCTCTGAGTATTTTTTGAGAGGCTAGCAAAATTATACTTTACTAAATACGGAGACACCGGCATAATGCAAATTATTACGGTATTACCGTAATTAAAATCAATTGATTTTCATCTTTAAGAAAAAAACTTATCAAGAGAATTCATTAAATTCAAATAACATCATACTGTTCGCTTAAAGACCTTAACGTACTAAAGGAATGTAATGAAAAATAGACATCATAAATCCGTGACAATGACACTGTATTACATTAAGTGTGTACGTTCGATTATTGCTTTATTGAACCGCATCTCAATATATATTGCTGAAGAAGAGCCAAATTCAGGAAATGAAGTAGCACGAGGAATCAGCCTAATATTCGATGAAGTGGATGAGCTACTACAAAAAATATCTAGTTCTGTAGGAAATATGACAGTCGTTTCAGAAAAACAAGATTTATAAACCAATTAAATGATATTTGTAATGAATGCACGCTAACGCCATTATAACCGGACACTGCACTGGACTTTGATTATAAATAGTTTTGCCAAGATCACATAATTATAGTCCAGCAGCGGCGATATGTGGTCCGGTTGATAAATTTGTTAAGCACCCTCATCTAGCAGTTCTTTAACCTTCTTCTTTGCAAAGCCAACTGATAAATCTTTAACAAACGTCACTATTGCTGAAAAACCTTGGTCTTTAAGATTGTTTTTTGACTTTGCCCATACATCCTTGTTCCTTAAATTGGCGGCTAAGAGGTGTTAGAAGTCCATTGGAAATCAGGTGACAGTATACCTATTTTGTCAAATCGCTAAGTACTTTTGTCATTGACTACCAAGAAATAGGTATACTGTCACCTGATTTACCTAATTTGTAGAACCGGCTGTGAATTGATCGGCCATTATAGGAGAGCTGAAGTCATGGGATCAGGCAGGGAAAGCAAGAGGACGGCAGACTGGGAGCTAAACGATCGGTAACGTAATCCAGGCAGTCGTTTCTTCATTAACCTTGCTGGTCAATCTGATGCCGCCACCGTGCATGGCAATGATCGAGTGGCAAATTGATAATCCCAATCCCATCCCAGTCCCATCCTCAGAATTTGAAAAAAAAGGATCAAATACCTGATCCATTTGCTGATCGCTGATTCCGTGTCCCGTGTCCTTGATCGAAATCACAATTTCCCGTTGATGTTTTTCGGCAGCAATCGAGATAATACCACCCTGTGGCATGGCTTCCATGCTGTTATGAATCAGGTTGATAAACGTCTGCTTGATCAATTGCGCATTTCCGTTCACATAAGCCGGAAGATGAGGCAAGTTGTCAACTCGTTTGATATGGTTGATTGCATGGCATTCAAAGGTTTCTTTTAAGGTCTCCCTGAGCAGGGAAATGATATTGAAAACTTTTTTTTCAAAATGCTCTTGATGCGGTGCCAATTTAAGCATAGTTTCAATAATCGAAGACACCTTTTGAGAGCTGGAATAGATTTTTTGAATACATTCGTCACGAAATTCGGGCTCAAGATCGGGTTCATTCAGGAACTGAGCAGCCGAAGAGCAGATTCCCAGTGGATTTCTGATTTGATGAGCAATGGCTCCTGCCATCATGCCAAGGCTGGCGAGCTTGTTTGCTTGCTGCAGCTGGTGTTTTAACTGGTTGGCTTCGGTTAAATCTCTGCCAATGAAAACAAAACCCGGACAATCGAGGTTCGGATCTTGTAGAAGTGAACACTTCCAGGCAATCTCCCTGGATACACCCGCATTGGAAACAAGCTTTGACTCCATGAGACAGGCATCAACTTTTTCATTTCTCAAGAGAACCAATTTCTGCTCTATATTTTGTGATTGGTCCGGCCCGAATAGATTTAAAAAACTGCTACCCTTGACTTCGGGAAATGCTTTTCCCGTAACCTCTTCTATTGCCCGGTTCCAGGCGACAATCTCCAATTGGAAATTGGTGGAAACAATCAAATCCGTGGTACTATCCATCACATTTGCCAGATACTTCTCTTTTTCTTCAATCCGGTTGCTCAGCTCCACCTGTTCGGTAATATCCACCATCAGCAGGATCACATGCCTGACCTCCTCCTGCCAGGTGAATGGCAGCAGTGAATAATAGTAGATTCTTTGTGGAATGCCAGGGGCTCTGTAAGAGATACGATGGCCTGTTTGGGCCTTTTTTCGGGAAAATACCTTGCGGATCTGGGCAACAAGGTCCAGTTGTGCGGTCAATTCGGGCGGGAAAACCAACCGAATGTGCTGGTTCACAACATCGGATTTCAAGCGTCGGCTTTTTTCCAGAAAATTGCGATTAACATCGGCTACGCTTAAGTCAGGGTCGATCACGATGACGGACGAAGGAATGCCGTCCAGCAGCATTCTAAAAAGACGTTCGAAGTGTTGGGGATCAGGTGGGTTCGGTTTCATGGAAATTAGCGGATGATATCATCGATCAGGGAGTGATTGAAGGTCCAGCAGCGATGTCATCGAATCGGACGCCGGGGGATCAACAAAATTGTAGGGAGGCCAGGGGCCTGTTAACATGAGTTTGTGGCTTGATTGCCTGATCAGTTCCCTGAAAACAGCAGCAAAGTGCTTTAACTGCTCTTTTTTCACCAGAAAATAAAACGAAACCAGGGAATTGTGCTTTTCCCCGGGTGGCTGCCGGTTCGTTTCCCTGTTATAAGTAAGAGCTATCTGCCGAAACGATTTTTCCAGCTTCACCTTGTGGAACAATCCTTTAAATGAAGCCTTAAAATCGGAAAGCAGATGGTTGATAGCGGCATCTCTTTGGGTTTCACCGACATAGACACGCCGACGAGATCTCAAATAGGCGATGCCCGGACTGTGCAGCGAGTCGGATGCATTGTTCTGTAAACGGTTGGTCTGCTCGGGTTGGGAAACATCATCGTTGACCGTTTGCAACAACACCCTGATGCCTATTTCTACGAATCCCCGGATTGCGGATAGTTGCTTTTCATAGTGTCCGGCAAAGGTGGTCAGATGTGAGATAAGGTCCTCCCGTGTTTCCATCTGGCTGCCGAATCTAACCGGAACAACGGGATTGTGAGCAAAAACCGCATCGACAATTTCCTGGTGTCGCAGAACGGGAGCAAAATCGCTTAGATCCTGCTCATGAGGGCTTGTTGAACAGACTGCTCCCACAGCTCCCACCGGTAAAAGCGTCACAGGTTGATTGTTGATCCCGGTCGGTAAATCCGGCCAGTTTTGCGGGGGAACCTTTGTAAAACAATAAATGAGATAAGCCATGGGAGATCTCAGCTATTCGCTTTTAAAGCCGGACAAAAACTGTAGGGTGGAAAGGGACCGCTGATGGTAACTGTCAAACCGTTTTGGGAGTCCTGATTCAGCCGGTTGCTGGTGTTTTCCAGATCATCCAACCGGTCCTGTTCAATCAGGAACGCCCAATTGAATATCATATCAAGTTCCTGCCCGCTGGCTTCTTTGGATAAGAGTTTTAATTCATGATAAGCCACCGCATGTTTCGCCAGTTCCTGATGGGTGTTTTCCAGCAACTGATCGAGATGCCGATTCAGGTCTTTTTCGATATCAAATTTAACTTTTTTTTCCTGAAAGTAGCGTAAGCCGGGGGAAAGCGATTTTAATTCGGATTGAGCCTCTGCCAGGGCATGCTCACCGAGCCGCTCCAACGCGGTTTTTTGGTCAAAATAGCCTTTAACCGACCATTCCTGTTTGTTTTGAACGTCACTCAAAAAATCGGCAATCAGGTCTTGATTCCGATGAACAAAGCCGTATAAAGAATCCGTCGAAGTAAAAATGGTTCCAAAGCGGGTCGGCAGAATGGATGAGGTTTCCATGATCGTTTCGACAATCTGTTCATGGCGCATGGCCCGGGGACCAACCCAGTTCAAGTCGTTCAGATTGTCTTCAGCCTGAGATCCCGTAAATTCGTCCAGATCGATCTTGCTCAGGACGGCCGTGATCTTGCCAAACGTTTCGAGGAACAATCCGGTCTTGTTATCCAGTCCCTTGCCGTTGATGGAAGTGAGTTTATCCGTTTGGGCAAGGCTGTATAGATACCAGCCCTGTTTTGCCTGTTCGGTCATGTTGGCTCCTTGTTCAGTAGTCTGCAACTTTCTGTGCAGAACCGATTTATTTATCCTTCTTTTTTCGTTTTTCAGTGGTTGTATTCTGTTTTCCCCGCTCTTTTTCCAGTTTCATGAACGCCTTGTCCAGATCAAAGGTATCGATGACCGGTTTGCTGTTAAGATGGCTGTCCGGAGAATCCTCTCCGACAATCCTGCGTATGGTATTCAAGGCCGCATTGTTACAGACGGACTCTATTTCAGCACCACTGTACCCTTGTGTTTTTGCTGCGAGTGTCGAAACATCAATGTCATCGGAATAAGGTTTTTGCGAGAGATAGATGGCCAGGATCTCTTCCCGCTCTTTTTGATTCGGCAAAGCGACCTCAATTTTCTCGTCAAAGCGTCCCGGCCTGAGAACCGCGTCGTCCAGCAAATCGATCCGGTTGGTAGCACCCATGACCAGCACTCTTTTTAGCTCCTCGATACCGTCGAATTCTGCCAAAAACTGGCTCAAGATTCGTTCCACAACGCCTGAACTGGATTCGGTGGCACTTCGATTACAAAACAACGCATCAATCTCGTCAAAAAAAATGATGCAAGGAGCAGCCTGACGGGCCTTATGAAAAATCCCCCGGATACTTTTTTCCGATTCTCCGACATACTTGGATATCAGTTCCGGTCCCTTAACGGAGATGAAATTGGCCTGGCTTTCCGTGGCTGCGGCTTTTGCCACCAGTGTTTTCCCACAACCCGGCGGACCGTAAACCAGAATGCCCTTGGCAGGTTTTGACTTGGTTTTTTCAAACAGGTGCGGATACTTCAGCGGCCATTCCACCGTTTCCACCAGTTTTTTCTTCACGTTAGTCAAGCCGCCCACCTCTTCCCAGCGAACGTTCGGAACATCCACAAACACTTCTCTGATGGCGGATGGCTCGATGATGGTGAACGCCTCCTGAAAATCGTCCATCAATACTTCCAGTTTCAACAGGTCATCGTAAGGAATCTGATTCATCGAAAAATCGATGTCAGGTAACAGTCTCCTCAAACTAAGCATAGCAGCTTCCCGGCAAAGAGCTTCCAAGTCCGCTCCTACGAATCCGTGGGTAATCCCGGCCAGATGATCGAGTTCCACGGAACCTGATAACGGCATCCCTCTGCTATGAATTTCCAAAATTTGTTGGCGGCCGGTTTTGTCGGGAATGGGGATGGCAATTTCCCTGTCAAACCGTCCCGGCCTTCTCAGGGCAGAGTCCAAAACATTGGGGATATTGGTAGCAGCAATAACAACCGTATTGGAGCGACGATTCAGTCCATCCATTGATGCAAGCAACTGGGCCACGACTCGCTTTTCAACTTCTCCTGCTGCCGATTCTCTTTTGGGAGCGATAGCGTCAATTTCATCGATAAAGATAATACTGGAGCTTTTTTTTGCCGCTTCATGAAAGATTTTTCTTAAATGAGCCTCACTTTCGCCATAGAATTTGTGAATGATTTCCGGTCCGTTGATGGAGAAAAAAGCGGCTTCCGTCTCATTAGCGATGGCACGGGCAATCAAAGTTTTACCGCAACCGGGCGGACCATGCAATAAAACTCCTTTTGGGGCGCTGATACCGAGGCGGGAAAACACTTCCGGATACCTGAGCGGCAGTTCTATCGTCTCTCTGATTCGTTGCAATTGGGATTTTAAGCCGCCGATTTCTTCATAGGAAATCCCGGAACCGGGGGTTTTGTTGTCCGGTTCGGTGATAAAAAGCTTGGTGGTAGGGTTGATGGTCACCGCGTTATTGGGAGAAGAAGCCATCACCCTGAACTCGGTGGATCGATTTCCAAACAGGGTAGCACGAATTTTATCACCGACCACCACGGTCAATCCGTCCAGCAAACTCCCGATATAGTTAATATCTCGATCGCCCGGTATGACGTCGATAGGTGCCAGTTTAATGAACTCCGCCGGTCGGCATTGCGTGCATTCCAGGGCAATAGTTTCATCCAGACTGGTGCCTGCATTTTCGCGACTAAGGCCATCCAGCTGCACTCGGTCTTTGCCCCGGAGTTCGGGATAGATCGGCATGGCTTTACAGATTGTCTGTTTTTTTCCTTTGATCAATAAAGAATCTCCAATCGAACCGCCCAGGATTTTGAGTACCTCCGGATCGACTCTAGCATAGGCCCTTCCCACATCTTTACTTAGCGCCTCGGTGACTTTGAGCTTAATATCCATATTAAAGTCTCTTTGAACGTTAACGGCAGCGAATTTCAAAAATCCCGTTGTTGCAGTTTACTTCCATCGAGGCGGAGGAATAGGCTCCGGGCAGCAGGATCTCCTTATAGAATTTTTTGCTATCTTTTTCCCCTTTTACAATGAGTATGTCCCGGTTGAGTTCAAAAACCGCATCATCTTTTTCCAAACCCGGCATTTCTACCACGATCAGTAGGTAATCATCTTCTTCCATAACATCCGTTAAGGGTTCTCTTGTTTCCCAAACTGCCGCCGTTTTTCTGGTTTGAGATTGTGGTGACGGTTCATAAACGGATGATTCTGATGGTTCCGACCGATTCGCCCCAAAGCGAATGTTAATGCCGCAGTTGCCCTTGATCTTGCCGTTATCGCTTTCAAATTCGCTAGTATTGAAGATCGATTCCTTTTCTGACAGTTCGCTGAGTTTATCTGCCAGATTGGCAACACTATCAAAGATTCCTCCCAATCCCCCGAACACTTTTTTTTTGCCCATAATGACCTTTTATCCTAAAATGTTCTTTTGTTCAGTTTTAACCGTCTACTAAAACCCGGCATCGTGGCCACCTGGATCAAAACAAGCCTGAATGTGATGGACGAAACGGCTTCGACAACTTTAAATACCGAATTGTTTCACTTTGGTATGCAGCGTTTTGTAATCCACTTGCAAAAGCCTGGCAGCCTTGGCTTTATTACCTTTGGTATAGTTCAGGGTTTGAGAGATAACCTGCCGTTCCAATGCCGTTGTTTTTTCCTGGATGATTTCTCTTAACGAGCGCCCTTCCCAGTTATAATTCCGGCTTCTTTCGTCAGCCGGGGACCTATTGGGCGATTGAGTTTCGAGTTCCAAATGGCTTTCCTCTATCAGTTCATCCGCCAAAAGCACAGCCCGCCTCACCGTTGCTTTGAGTTGGCGGACATTGCCCGGCCAGTGGAACGAAAGCATTGCAGCGACGGCAGAGTCGGCAAACCCTTGGACCTGTCTGCCCAGGTCCAGATTACTTTCCTCCAGGAAACGATTGGCCAGGAACGGGATATCCTCTGTTCTGCTGCGCAAGGGAGGAATCTGAATGGTAAACTCGTTTAAGCGGTAGAACAGATCTTTGCGAAACGCACCTTCGTTGACAGGTGATGAAAGGTCCATGTTGCTGGCAACCAATACCCGCACATCCACTTCAAAACTTCGGGTGCTGCCCACCCTGTTAATGGTTTTTTCCTGGAGCGCCCTTAAAAGCTTAGCCTGGGAGCCAAGGGTCAGGTTGGAAATTTCGTCCAGGAACAGGGTCCCGTTTTTTGCCAGTTCAAACTTGCCTGTTTTTTTTTTGCACAGCCCCGGTAAAGGCTCCTTTTTCATGACCAAAGAGTTCGCTTTCCAGGAGCGTTTCCGGTATCGCCCCACAATCGATAGCGATAAACGGTCCGTTTTTACGTGGGCTGGCCTGGTGAATGGCTTTGGCGACCAACTCCTTACCCGAACCGCTTTCCCCGGCCACGATCACGGTAAAATCGGATTTAGCAACACGGTTAACCTTGAATACCAGCTGACAGATCGCTTCACTACTGCCCATTAACTGAGGCAGGGTACTGGTTCGTTTTGCTTTGCTGGACAGTTGCTTCACTTTTGATTTCAGCTGGTGTGATTCCACTGCACGCTTGACCAAACGCATAACCTCCTGATGATCAAAGGGTTTACCCAAGTAATCATAGGCTCCCGACTTGATGCAGGAAACAGCGCTGTTTACGTTGGCATAGGCCGTGATAATAATCACCGGAATATCGGGATTAAGTTCTTTAAACTGCTTTAACAAAGTGACCCCGTCTATTCCGGGTAGTTTCAGGTCCAGCAGCACGACCGCGGGCTGCTCGCTGTGAAACAGCTTCAGAGCCGTATTCCCATTGTAAGCGGAAACAGCTTTGTATCCCCCTTTTTCGACAATGTTGGACAGTGATTTGCAGATAAACGCTTCATCATCAACGACCAGTACGTTGATCGGTTTCTTTTTCATAGTTTTCAACCAGACCGGGATTGGGTTCAGTGAGAAACGGTTGCCTCGTGTTGAGCATCGTGGTCATTCTAACAGATCGGAAGACGGTTTTCTATTTATTTTTTCAGGTAGCGACCAAACCGTTCCCTGATTCTGTCAAAGCGAAGCCGTTCCCTCTGCATCCTTGTTTTTTCGTATTCGATATGACTTCGTTCCCTGGCTATGCCCTGCTGCAAGCGCTCTTTTTGTTGGGCAATCCGTGTGCTTTCTCGTTGAATTCTACGTTGTTCCTTGTCAATTCTCACCAGCTCCTGTCCCAAGATCTGCCGGATTTTTACACCATGCCGTTGTAAACGCTCTTTTTCTCTTTGAATCCGCTCTACTTCCCTGTTTCTTCTGGCTATTTCCTGTTCAAGCTGTCTGCCGGTTCGCTTACGGGCGGCTTCAATGCTTGCTGTCTCTCGTTGCAGATTTGGTGTGATTTCTTTTTTTTCTGTTTCAGGTTTCATATCTTCTCCTAATGAGAACGGCAGAGGTTATTAAGAGGCCGGAATCCAACAAAGCCGTTTTGAAAAACGGTAATGTTCCCAGTAGGTTCTTGGAAAATCAAACGTTACGATTCGATCACCCGCAATCTTGACTGATCGATACAGTGATTGCTGTTCCCGGTTAATGCCGTAAACACAATAGCTGAGCCGATTTTCTTCAGCATAGGCCATGGCGGCGGTAATAAGTCGTTTACCAAGCCCTTGTTTACGAAAATCCGAGTCAACATGGACATTGATATAAGCGTCAAACCCTCTTTTCAGCCTGGGTTCGAACCAGCGAATCAGGCTCCAGCCGATGATGTCACGCTCGGTGGCAAGCCAACAACGGGCGTGATTGGGATTATCCTCCAACACGGCCAGCATATGGGAGCGCTCCGAAATCGTAAGTTGTGTTAACCTGTTACGATCACTGTCTGTCAAGGACCGCACACGTTTTTTAACTATCGTGAGTGTCATCGGGTATAAAAAAATAAAAGCAACTGAATTCTCCCGGCTCCGACTCCAGCCAGACCAAGCCTTCGTGCCGGGAAATGATTTTGCGCACAATCGCCAGCCCCATACCGGAGCCTTCCTGCTCATTGTCCAGCCTCACAAACATGTTGAAAATATCCTCGGCAAAATCGGGATCAATCCCGCTGCCATTGTCGGCAACGGAAAAAACCCATCCCGGTACCGTCACGGTTTTGGGTAGTTCGATGTCGATCTCACCGGTTTTCCGGGCCGAGACATGAATGTAACTTTCCTCTTTAGCGGGGTCCCTGTATTTAATGGCGTTGCCGACCAGGTTTTGAAACACCCGCACCAGCTGATTGCCATTGGCCCGAATGGTGGGCAACGGGTCTCTGCGGATCTCAATGCCGGTTTCTTCCCGCAGCTCACGGAGGTTTTCCAGGGCCTGATCCAGCAATTGGTTGCAATCGATTTCGGTCAGCTCGATTTCGCCGGTATCCACCTTGGCGTAGTCCAGGACATTCCGGATCAGCTCCCGCATATACGCAGCCTGCCGGATCATGAAATCAAGATCGTCGATCGCCTGCTGATCAAATTCGTTGCGATAGCGCTGTGCCAGGCTTTCTGCATAGCCGGCGACCTTTTTTAAGGGTTCCTGCAGGTCATGCGAAGCGACCTGGGCAAATTCCTCCAGGTCCGCATTGGCCCGCGCCAGTTCCTGGGCATACAACTCCTGCGCTTCCTGTGCCTTTTTCAGCTCGGTAATATCACGGGCGTTTATGAGAATGCCGTCCATTATCCCATCCGGATCGGTCAGCATGGTGGCGTTCAACATCAAAGGCACGGTTTGATTGTCTTTGGTGGTCAGGGTCAGCTCAAAATCGAACACTTCTTTTTGCGCAAATACGTCCTCCAAACCGGTCCAGGCGGTTTCCGGATCATCAAACAAGGTCTGGAACGATTTACCGATCAATACTGCGCGATCGAAACCGCTGATCTGTTCCGCCGCTCGGTTCACCTCGGTAATGATGCCACGAGGATCGGTTGCTATCAGGATATCCGCCATGGAATCCAGCAGGGATTTCAGATAACTACCGGTACGTTCCAGCTCATTCGTGGTTTCCTTCAGCTTGTCTTCGCGTCTTTTGGCTGACGTCAGTAAAAACTGTATCCGGTGTAACGCATGATAGAGGGCGTTGGCCTTTTCAAAACGATGCTTTTCGTGGATTTTCAGGGTATTGCCGACCCGTTCTTCCCACGGTTGTCGGTCAATACGCACGATATCGCGGCTGGCCTTGAGCGCATGACAGTGCTTCAGGTTCACGGCGGATTTCGGGTTGATCCGGGATTGCAAAACACTGTTGGTCGTGGTTTCCAGAATTTTCAACGCTTCAATGCCTTTGGCATCTTTTGGTGTTTTGACTTTGACTCGTTTAGCAGGTCCGGTGTTCATTGCTTGACTTTTTCGAATGACTCAACCTGTTCGCTTCGTACCGACAATCAATGACTCAGCTCGTTTTAAGAATTTACGGAGCATTTTCATCCATTTTGGGAGCACTGATGTTAAGATCAAACCAGTATTCGTTGATCTGCTCCACTATTTTTTCAAATCCGGCATAGGTTACGGGTTTGATCAGATAACTGTTGGCTCCGTTTTCATAGCATTTAATCACATCGTCCTGCTCACTGGATGAGGTCAGGATCACCACCGGCAAACGTCGCAAGCCCTTGGTTGCTTTCATCTCCTTTAATACTTCAGGGCCGCTGATGCCCGGCAGTTTCAGGTCCAGCAACACCAGATCGGGAATGGGGTGCTTTTCCCGATTGCGATAGGACCCTTTTCCCATTAAATAGCTCAGGGCTTTCTCCCCGGTTTCGGCGATCGTTACCGTGCAGGGGATGGATGAATTTTCAAAGGCATCGACGGCCAGCTCGATATCCATCCGATTATCTTCAACCAGTAAAATCGTTACTTTATCAGACATGGAAGACCCCTTTAAAAAGCTTGGTAAAATAAAAACTACCAGTTGCTGATTCATGTACCTCCTTTTTCTACATGCGGAACAATCCGTTAAGCTAACGGTAAGGCTGTGGAAAAGATGGATCCCTTGCCCTCTTCCGATTCAAGAAAGACCCTACCGTTGACAAGATCCACCGCCTTTTTGACGATGGCCAGTCCGATGCCGGTTCCGGCATAGACATCCTGACTGTGAAGTCTTTGAAAGGCATTAAAAATACGCTCATAGTGGTCTTTGGGGACACCGATTCCGTTGTCGGAAACATGAATGACGCAATGGCTTGCCGTTTCTTCGCATGTGACTGTCACTTCAGGCAGAATCCCTTCCCGGTGAAAGGTGAGAGCGTTGGTGATCAGGTTGCTGTAAATCTGGATCAGCAAGGTTTCATGACCCCGAACGCCGGGAAAGGAATCCGGCAGGGAGACCTCCCCTCCGGATTCCTTTATTTTCATTTCCAGGCTGCGAGTCACCTTGCTGAACACCACCCTCAGGTCGATGTCTCCGATGACGATTGTTTCCTGCCCCAGGCGGGAATAGGTCAGCAGATCATCGATCAACATTCCCATCTGTTTGCCTGCCTGTACGATGTTGTCCAAGTAGTGCTGTGCTTTTTCATCCAGGCGATCTTTATAGCGGGAGACGAGGATCTCCGAAAAGCTGGTCACCGCCCTTAAGGGAGCTCTTAAATCGTGTGATACGAGATAGGTAAAACTTTTTAATTCTTCGTTGGCTGCCTGTAGTCTTTCCGCCAGTTTCCGGTATTGCTTTTCGCTCGATTTGAGTGCTTCCTCGGCTCGGGACCGTTCCAAAGCATGGTGAATGGATCGTATTAGCGCGCTTTTGTCAACGTCCCCTTTCACCAAATAGTCTTGCGCTCCTTCGCGCACGGCCCTTACTCCTGTCTCTTCGTCTTCAAACCCCGTTAAGGCAATGATGGGAATGGTAGGTGTTTTCTGGTGAACTTTGTGCAGGGTTTTGATTCCTTTGCTTTCCGGCAGAAAAAGATCCAGCAGCACCAGGTCAATCCCCGGTTTTTCAAGCCGCTGCAGGGTTTTGATCAGCTTGTCGGAGAATTCCAGGGTAAAGGAAGGTTGCCTCGCGTCCTTTAACATGCTGGAAAAAAACTCGGCATCTTTTTTATTGTCATCCACTACCAGAATGGTAATCGTTTTGGCGGTCATTGAGCCGACCTCGCTTGTGTCAAGTGAATTGATGAATGGAACCGTCTGTCTGCCGGCCTCTTACTGTTCATCCGCTACTGTGTTTCATAATCGGGCAAGGTAAAATAGAAAACACTGCCTTGTCCGGGTGTTGATTCAAGCCAGATATGCCCTCCATGACGTTTTACGATCCGCCAGCAGATGGCCAGGCCCATACCCGGTGTCTGCGTTTCGGCGGCGGTGGACGCTTTTGAAAACAACATAAAAATATCACCGTGATCGTTTTCGGCAATACCGATACCGTTATCGCTGACTGAGCACACCCAACCCTTTTCAATGCTCGGTTCGGGCAGTGAACCATCCCAATCGGCGATTTTTTGGGCTGAGATGCGGATACGGGGTCTCTCCTTTCCCCGGTATTGCATGGCGTTGGTCAGCAAACAACCAAACAGGGTTTTGATCTGGTGTTCATCAACAACGGCCAGGGGCAAGTCATCACAAACAATATCGGCTGCGGTTTCATTGATGGTAGTTTGCAGGTCCTGCAAAACGTCCTCTAAGATTGAATTCAGATCTTTTGTTTCCAGGGTGGCTCCTCCGGCTTCAATCTTCCAATAATCGATCAATGCGCCAATCAGCCCTGCCATGTTTTTGCTGTTGTGGATAAGGGTCGTGACCGTTGCTTGTGTTTTCTCATCAAACGTTTCCCCGTAAGCTTGTTTCAGCTTTTCCAATCCCGAGACATTCATTGCCAGGGGTTGTTCCAGTTCGGCGTTGAAAGCGGGCACTATGTGCTCAACGTCCGTATGCATGCGTTCCAGCTCCTCGGAAATGGCGCGCAGTTCTTCATTGGCCGCCCGCATCTCTTCCGCATTGGCTTTCATCTCTTCGTTGGCGGCCTGCAGCTCTTCGGTAAAGGTTTGCATCTCTTCCTTTTTTTTCACGGCTTCGCGCATGGACCGTTCGGCATCGTTCAAGGCGGTATAAAGGGCGTTGGCCCTACCGTAGCGATGTTCTTCCAGGATATTCAGGATTCCGGCAACACGTTCTTCCCAGGGCTGGCGGTCAATACGCACGATCTGCCTGGAGCCGACCAGGGCATGGGCGTGCCTCATATGACGAGCGCTTCGGGCAGGCATGCGTGAAGAATAAACACTGGCGGAGGTTTTCCTGACCAGTTTTAAGGCGTTCGGACCTTTGGCATCTTTTGGCGTTTTTACTCGTCTAAACATACTTTCCTCTCTCTATGCATCCTCATCCGGATCAACTGCCAATTCCCGGATTTTTCGTGGAATGGTCGATAAGGGTAACACAAAATCGATGACATTGTTTTTAATTGCCGATTCGGGCATGTTAAAAAACGCGGATGTTTCTCTGTTTTGGGCAATGGTGATACCTCCGGCTACCTTGATATGGCGGCAGCCTTGGGTCCCGTCTTTGCCGGTTCCCGTTAAAACCACACCGATGGTTTTGCATCCGAATTCTTCTGCAACCGAAGCAAAAAGAACATCGGCAGAAGGTTTGACATGATTCACCGGTTCCCCATCATAGTTGTCCAGTCGCTGCCCCTTCACGCACAAGTGCTTTCCCGGTTCAGCCACGTAGATGGTTCCGTTCCTAATCATAGTCCCGCCTGCCGCAAGGCATACGTTCATAGATGTATGCCGTTTCAGGATGGCGGGCAGCTGTGTGGGTTCATCCACTTTCTGCAGGTGTTGAACCACCAATACGGCAATCGGCAGATTCGTTTCCAATCCCGAAACAACACGGATCAAGGCGTCAATGCCGCCGATAGAGGCCCCGATCACGACAATTCGTTTGATCTCATCCGCTTTCCAGAATGATCCCTTGCTCATTTTCTCCGTTTATATAACCTGGCATCAAAATCGATGCAGGAAAACATGCTCCTGGCCTCCTTGGTCAACATTTCATAACGCCCCAACAGTAAATACCCTCCGGATTTGGCCAGGCTTTGATAAAATCGATTAATAACGCGTAATTGGGTAACCAAATTAAAATATATCAGTACATTGCGACAGCATATAATGTCTGTGCCGACCACTGGCTTATCCACGGTGAGATTGTGATAGCGAAACTGCACCCTGGTTTTGATATCCTCTTTGACTTGTAGTTTATTTCTATCCGTTACAAAATATTTAAGCCATGAGTCGGGAATATCGTTCTGGTTTCCGGGATCATAGAGCCCTCTTTTTGCGAATTGCATGGCTTTGTTATCTATGTCGGTCGCTATGATTTCGGTCGTTGCGGCCCCGGTCTCCGGGAAACCGTCCGCCAGTAACATGGCAATGGAATAAGGTTCCTGACCTGTGGCACAACCGGCGCTCCAAATGGTTATGCCCTTTTTATTTTCAGTCCTTATCATCTGACCGATTGCTTTTTCCAGTGCTGCAAACGCCTCCTTGTCCCGCATAAAATGGGTAAAGGTGACGGTCAGCTCGTCCAGCAGAAAGTCGTATTCCTGTTCATTGCTGTCCAGCACCTGTTCGTACCGGTCATAAGATACCGCGTTGGTCGCCTGCAAGCGGTTGGCGATTCTGCGTATCAAACTGCTTCTCGCATATCCTCTGAAGTCCAGGCCCCTTTCCCGATGGATTTTTTCCAATAAACGGTTTAAGCCGGGCAGATCATCAGGCCCTTCTCTTTCGTTTGAGGTAAAAAGGCCGGAATCGATAAATTCTTTTAAAAGCAACGAACTTGTCTCCTTATCCAACGCAGGTTGCTTCCAACCCAGTTTTGACAATTGTATCACAAAATTCTCGGGATCGATATCAGGATTTGACAAGACAACAGCCGTTGTTTTTTTAAACAGACTGTTGATTTCATCGATCGTAAATCCTTTGCTTTTCAAATAGCGGGTCAGCGTGACATTAAATTCCATCAGGTTGACTTTTCCGGTGTTTGGGATTGAACATCCCGATAGCTTTTTTCAAGGTTTTCCACCCGTTCCACGATCTTGTCCAGGGAGGACTCCACATTAGCCTTTTGAGCGGATTGCCTGCTGAAAATCGGGTTATTGACCCACCAGTCCATACCCATCTCTTTGGCCTTGTCAATGGAACAGATCACGAGACGAAGCTGGATGGTCAGCAGCTCTACATTGACCAGGCTGATGCGAATATCCCCGGCTATAATCACGCCCTTGTCCAGGATGCGCTCCAAAACATCCGCCAGGTTTGAAGATTCCACCGCGGAGCGCGGTGGTGTTCGTTGAATTGACATGGTTCCTCCGGTAACAGGGTTTGATTCGACTACAACAATCTTCCCAACGGTCCCAAATCCAGATTCAGATCGTCCTTTTCCAGGTTGAATTCAGAACACAGGCGTTCGATCTCTTCGGCCTGTTTCATCAGGGTGAAGCCGATGCGCTCAATTTCCTCCTCGGTGAGCGAGCCGTTTTCCATTCTCCTGATGGCCTGTTTTTCCAGCAATTGATGAATCAGTTCCACCAGGGTCAACACTAACTGTCCCAGCCCGTTTTTGACGTCCTCCTGGTTCAGGTTAATCTTGCCGTTCCCTTGGTCCGCTGCTTCGACAACTTCTTTGGTTGGCCTGGCCACGGACATCACTTTGGCAAAATCATTGAGAAAATCGGATTCCAGATCCGGAATATCGATATTTCTAATACGTTCATTCATGTTGGTTAGCACCTCCGTTAAACAACTCTTTGGCTTTGTCCACCGAAGAAAGGGTTAAAAACAGTCTCAGGTAAAGCAGATCCACATCGGCCACCGAGATGCTTACTTCTCCGCTGACAACCACCCCTTTGTAAAGCACGCGGTCCAGCACCTCGCATAATGACAAGGAACGAGTATCGGCAGGATCGTATTCGGGCATGTTCCAACTCCGGTTGAATAGTAGATTTATAGTGACTAATTACCACAGAGACACAGAGTTCACGGAGTTTTTTTAAAAAAAAGGTTTGCTTTTCTCTTACATACTGCCTAATCTTCTCTGTGCCTCTAACAAACAATACCTTCTCCCAAGCGAGTCAGGGCTTCCAGATTTTTGATCGTTCCCACGTAATCGATTGTTTTTTTCTTGATACCGGGAAACTCGCTTTCATACCGACCTGTTACGGATTCTTCCTGCTTATGAGCGGTAGTACAGAAGCTGCAATCGGATATGGGGGTTGCCATATTGATGAGCAGGGCCGGCACTTCTATTTTCAAGCGTTGACAGGCTGAGATCAGATCACGGGTTTCTTCCAGGGCCATATGGGTTAAGATGGTGACAGCGTATAAGGCTGATCGTTTGGCATCGGTCAATGTTTCCCGTAACCTTTTTAATTCCTTGGACATTGTTACCAGTCGGCGGGCAAGCGTGGGAACCTGAAAGACCTGTTTGTATTTTAGAAAAAGCTGGAAAAACTGTTTCAGCCACTGGTCCATGATTTGCGGCATTTCCAGCAGCCTGATCAAGTGGCCTGTCGGTGCGGAATCCATGATAAAGAGGTCAAACGCTTCTTTTGATAGAAATTCGGTAGCCAGTGTCATGGCCATGATTTCGTCGATACCGGGTGGAGACAAATCCATCAGTCTTTCCATTACCTCGCGGTCAAAGGTAAAATCAAACCCGGCGGCCAAACGTTCCCAAAATTCCTCCAACTCTTCCCGGTAGTCTTTTTTAAGACGCTCAAATTCTGCCGGTGCATCAATTTCAAGGGCAAACAATTGATGCTTGATTTGGCAAGGTTCCGAGCCAATCGGCCGGTTGAACAAATGCGAAAGTGAATGGGCCGGATCAGTGGAATAAAGCAGGATTTTTCTACGTGGGTGATGTTTGCAAAGGCTCAGGGCCGAGGCCGCTGCCAATGTGGTCTTGCCGACACCTC
Source organism: Pseudomonadota bacterium (assembly GCA_022360105.1). Next base: position 6,786 of record JAKSDL010000134.1, on the reverse strand, counting down.
CCTTGCCGGCAAAGAGGATAAAGGACAAGGTATCGTCGTATTCTACCAGGGGGCCTTCCCATTGAAAATCTTTGCTTGGCAACGGTTGATTCATGGATTTACTTTTTTTCCAAGGTTCCGGAGATTGCCAAAATAGTTTGAGATGATGCTCGCCACGCACTTCGTCCAGATACACGGGAACCGTCCAGATCCTGTAAGGAGCCATCCAGTCCGAATTTTCATTAATGAGCGACTGCTGTTTGTGATAGCGATGGCAGCAGATCGGACACGTTGAATCCGCCTTGATCTTGTTGATGATGATTTCGTGTACCGGAATTTCCAAATCCTTAAGACGATTTATCAGATTGCTTGTTTCCGATAAGACCAGTTCTTCAGCCAGTGCCACGGGCACAAAACGGGTTCGCTGCCTGTTTTTTAATAAGGTTTCAACCCGTTTTGCTTTGCTATCCAGATCCAGAATGAATTCATCCAGGGCATCCTGAGCATAATGACCGCTGAAGACTTTTTTCATGTACCGATGTTTTGCCAACAGCGTATCCAAAGCCTGAATCCAGGTTTGGATGAGAGCGGGCACTTCCAGAAGGCGTAGTGTGTGACCGGTGGGGGCCGTATCAATCACAATTGTATCGTAAAGCCCTTCCTGCAACCAATCGGAGATTTTAAAAAGGGATACCACTTCATCCAGACCGGGCAAAGAAAGATCCAGAAAGCTCCTGATGTCGTCATCGTCCAGAAAGGTTCCCCGTTTTGCGATCTCTTCGAAGTCTTTCCGGTGCTGATGTTTGAATTCAATCAGGTAGTTTTCGGCATCAAGCTCTTCAAACGTGAGATTGGGTGGCAGAATGGTCTTGTGCAAGCTGTCTGCAATTGAATGCGCGGGATCGGTTGACAGCAGCAGGTAAGATTGTTGCGGATTGGTTGCAGCCAGACAAAGCGCAGTCGACACACTACAGGTTGTTTTTCCGGTTCCGCCTTTGCCACCGAATAAAATCAGGCTCAGTAGAGGATCGGTTAAAAATTCCGGATTGTTTTCTCGCTCATGAGATTTCATTGCCGTTTGCTTCCATGGTTGCTACACTTCGTCTTCATGGCCTTCCTCGTCTTCTTCCTCAGCCGCTTCAATAGCATCCAAACGTTCCAGTAATTCAGTCTCTCGTGTTTCAAACTCTTCTTCGCTGATCTGTTCGGTCTCAAGCATCATGTACAGTTCGGTCAGCTGTCCGGTAATGGCCTCTTTCTCCTGTACCATCTCTTCCTCGGCAGCTTCATGAATGCGTTTTGCCAATCCCAGCAGTCCTTTGAACGGAAGCAGCATCAGATTATCTATCAATAGCATGGGAACCCTTGGGTTGCGAATGGTTACCTAAAAATCGATCTCCATCTCTACAAAGTTATACGGAACAAAAGGTCCTTTATAATCAAAGGAGTAGTAATCATCAAATTTGGCTGCGGCATTGAAGATACCGGTTTCAAATTCTTTTTCCCTGTGTTTGGAAACCAAAAGGGCCAGGTTCATCACCAGTTTTTCGTCCCGACAATTCAGGTGCCTGACATCTTCAACATATTCTTTTAAAACTTCTTCTACGGTTTGGGTATGTTGAGCGCGATTATCATTCAGCAGCTGATCGAAAATTCTACCCAAAGCTATTTTTTCATCCCTGTTATGATTGGCGTTATCGAGAAAAACCTTGTCTCTGGCCTGTTTCAGTTCCGGATATTGATCCACGAAATAGGAAAAAATGTCCGGCACATTCCAGATCACCTTTAATCCCATCTCCATGGTGTCATGAATTTGATTCAACTTTTCGACAAGGGGTTTTTGGTTCAAGGTCAGAATTTTTTTTACCTTGTTTGCATCATCGGATATAATCCCAAAGCTGACCGGGATGGGAGACGTCAGGTTGTTCAATTCTCTGTGCACTTGGTTATGGGCCGACAAATGACGACGCTCAGGCCTTATCTTCTTCAAAGCGAATTTACTGACGATGGCAGCCACATCGCCCTGACCAATGGCGTACACCTCTTCTCCCGAGATACCGCAGGGGCCTAAAGAATAGGGTTGGTCATTGGAAACGATGGCATAGAGATAAAGAGAGTCTTTTGCAACCATGGCAATCACCAGATTGGGTTATAGTGATTCACAAGAAATCAACGTTCATCAATACTTGATCCTGAAACCCTTTTGAGCGGTTCGAGGAGATGATGTTTCGTTTCTTGGTTGTTGTTTGATTTGTGGGGATTCAGGCTCTTTCGGGCGTTCCTCGGTCTGTTGCTCCATCAGCTCGTCCGCTCTTTCCTTTGTCAAATGAGCAAAATCCAAGGGGGCATCGGCACAGTTGGTAACCAATTGCTGCAGCATGGCCTTTTCCCGTTCGATTTCCAGACAACGGTGATCTATCAATTCCATTCGTTCCTGAATATTCTTTCGTTCTTTCAGCCGCCTCATCTTTTCCATCTCAAGCGCACCAATTCTCAGATAAGCCATGTAAGGCTTACGAATACGGTCCACTCGGTTCATATTGGTTTTGATGTTTTCCAACCCGCGTTTGGCGGTTTTTGGTAAGGGCATCTCACCTCTCTGGTTTGGTTTTTTGATTGTTCATCATAGAGCCACAGAGTTCATAGAGATTTTTAAAAAAAGGTTTGCTTGATTCTTTTTTAGTTTCTGATCTCCTTTGTGCCTCTATAATAAATGCCTACGACTTTTTTTGCTTTTTACGACAAACCGTTTGAATCAACTGGTCGATCAATTCAGGCATGACCGGTTCTCCATTTCGTGTGACATTGGCGCTATTGACGCCAAGGACATCGTGGCAGATCTCACGAAAAATCGGGTTTTTAGCCCGGGTCTGTCCGCCACGGTGGGCCAGAACTTTGGCGATGGCAATCGCTGCCCGAATCGTGGGCAGGCTGTTATTGACCCCGATTTTTCTACACTCCCTTACCAGATCCACGATCACCTCCGCTTCTTTTTGGTTGAGATGGGATTTGGAAGTGACAATCTGGATTTCGGAAGCGCGATCAAAATGTCCGAGCTGAATGGTGATCAGGCGATCCAGCAAAGCATCCTGGGTTTTATGCACACCCACGTACTCTTCGGGATTGGAGGTAAAAATAGCCCTGAAACCGGGGTGGACTTCCATGTAACCATCGCCATGTCGCCTGAGCTTGGGAAGATTCAGTATTTTTTCTTCCAAAATACTCAACAAGGCGTTGTTGGCTTCGGGGCGCGAGCGGGTAAATTCATCGTAAATCAGTGTATAGCCGTTCATGCAGGCGGTTGTCAGGCGGTTATCCTCCCAATTGGTGTTGAGTTCTTCCTGGGTTTTTACGACCGTGTGAATATAATTATCCACCACCTTCACTTTTTTATAACCCGAATCCCGCCCAATCAGATCGGAGCTGCCAAACTCGTCATCACCATGGATCAAGGTAACCGGTTGTCCCAGCTGGGCTGCAATGTGAAAGGCCAGGGTGGTTTTGCCGGTTCCGGCCGGTCCGCTGAGATGGATCGGATATCCCACTTCCAGGTACGCAAGCGCTCGATGGGTCACGTTTTGCACATAAGTACTGTTAACAAAGTCGCTGCCGGCTTCGGCCTGTACCAGATCATCGTTCCTGGCCGCCGTGGTTTCCCGGTTATTGTCCACAACCTTTAGGGTGTTGTCTCTCATTGGGTTGCTCCGTTGAAATGAGGGAGTCCCTGATTCCGCTGTTGCTAATCATTTCAGGGTAACATGAGTTTTGCCTGCCTGATCCAGTCTTTGGCTTCCTTTTCTCCGATTCGTTTTTCCATGATTTCGCAAAGCCGTTCCTGAGTGGTTGCGGCCAGATCGGAAAAGGTATGGATGGTAGCGTCATTCAGTAGTTTTTGTCTCTCCTCGCCGATACCTTTAATCAGCGTTAAATCGTCATCCGCGCCTTCCAATTCACCAAGCATATCCGATATCTCGGTTTGTCCGGTTTCATCTGTTTTTACGGTTTCGGTAATTTGAGCCTGTGCTTCTGCTATCGGCGGGGAGGCGTCTTCCCGAAGGGTTTCGCTCACTGCTGTTCCCTGCCAGCTGCCACGGATTCGTTGCAGGTCTTTGGAAAATTCGGAAAGAACGGACTGAGCCTCTTTGCGGCTCTCATTGACCGTTTTTCTCAAATCGGACATAAACACAGCCCTGTCTTCACGGCCTTTTTGAGCGATAGCCTGCAGGTCTTTCAGGTTTTGGCTTCTTTTCTTTTCCACCTCTTTGCGAAAGCGAACCGCTTCCCTTGCCCGGTCGGGTGATTTTGCACGTAAATCCGACAAAAAAGTGGCAACCTGCGTTCGATAGTCGTGCAGCTCCTTCATTAACACTTTGGCCTTGGCAGTGCGGTCTTGACTTGCGGTTGCTAACAGTCGCATCACGTCACTGCGCAGGTTTTTGCCAAATTCCTGACGTTCCTGCTTGCCCTGGTTTGCATTATATTCTTGAAGTTCCCTGTGTTTTTTTCTCCACTCGTTGGTCTCATGTCTGATTTGAGCGACCTCTTCGCCTATTTTAGCCCGAAAGTCTTCCAGTGATCCCAGAATATTGGCATCCCGGCGCTCTTTTCCAGCCTGCTGAAGCATCTTGTTTACATCCTGCTCTAACTGACGGTGTCCCTGTTGTAGTTTTTGTTTTAGTGTGTTGCGTTCTTGACGATCTCTTTTAATCTGTTTTTGCAGATCAATCATCTCATCGGCGAATTTTCCCATTGCGCCTCTTATGCTTTAAATTAGGAACAGCCAACTGAAATTGGCAATAATCCAAAGACAGCAGGCCGCTTTGGATTATTGGCCTGAAATGATGTGGTTAAACCGGAGCTGCAGCCGTTGCAGTCAAACCGATTGCTTCCGCATATTTCAAGTAAGTTTCCACTGAAGCAATTACAACACGGGCTTCGATGGACAACAATTCAATTCCGACCAGTGAGACCTTTGCCCAGGCATCGATCACGATCCCTTTTTCCAAAATACGGTCGATCACTTCGGCCAGACTTTGGGAATCGGTCCCTTTGACAACTTTTGCCATTTTGTGCTCCCTAGAAGTTAAACAATTAGAAAAAGTACACACCGAACGTGTTTGCTGATCAAGCTTTCAGCAAAAGTGGTGCCTAATTGAAAATTATTTTATATCATACTGATTTTTAAGATAAAAAATAAAACCAACCCACTCTTTTCGAAGAATCGCAACAAGCCGGTGCGGGAGTCTTTGCTATGGAGTCGATACCATAGATAATGGAATCGATTCCATATTATTTGGCAATCAGGAAGCTTTACGAACGGTGATTTGCAAGAAAGGAGTTTGTTTTTCAATTCCCGGAGACCATTGAGCTATGTCCTTTACTATCAAATCGATACGGATCAGGAGGAAGGTTTATGTTTTTTTTTCTGTCTTTTTTTCCACCACTTGCTGCCTTTGTAAAGGGTTTCAGCGCATTCCTCGCAAATGGCATGGGAGAATCTGGCATGGGTATGGGATTCTATGTACTGTTCAATGTGTTCCCAAGCTCCACGGTCATTATGTATTTTTTTGCAATTGGCGCAGATCGGAATCAGGCCACTTAACGTTTTAATGTCTTCCAAAGCCTGTTTTAACTCGCTGACCATTTTGGTATTTTCATACTCAGCTTTGGCCCTGGCAATTTTATTTTCGTGGCTTAACAAAGATTCATGAATCACAATGGGAAGTAACTCAAGGTAGGCACCGTTGCCATCTTTGGGTACGTAATCATCCACACCCGATTTTAAAGCCTCCACCGCTAAATGCTCCGTTCCAATGCCCGTGATCAGAACCATGGGTTTTGCATACTTTTCCTTCAGCAGGATCTTAAGGAAATCCAAGCCGTTGATAGTCGGCAAATGATAATCTGCCAGTACAACATCAAACTTGGAGTCACTACTTCGGATTTGCTCCAAAGCACTATCCCCATCAATACAACGAGTTATCTGGTAACGCCTTTGCTCATCCTGTTCCAGGGAGTCAGCTAAAAGATCGGCATCCAATTGGTTGTCTTCGACGTGGAGTAAATTAATTATTTCCGTTTGCTTTTCCATGATATTTGTCTTCTTCAGGTAAGAAGGTTCTAGCCCGTTTGCCTATAGCAACCAGAGAGGAGAAACAAGTTTTCTGTTGAGAATAACACAAAAAACGGCTTTTCTACAGTAAAAAATTCAAGTGCATTGGTTTCGATCCCCCAGCAGTTAACACCTCTGGTCACTGATGTGCCATCCCTTCGGGATTTTGCTCAAGCTCATTTAAATTCCGTAGGAGCGAAAGATAGTAGCCAGTGGTTTTAACCACTGACTTTATGTTACCTCCACCTATAAAGTCCCGTAGGGGCGACACTCAATTTAAAGTGATTTTATCATTGGTGAACCCAAAAACCAGGAGAAGACTTAATAACATTATGTTTCATGTCCCCCTGGCTTCTGGTTTAATGTGCCTCAACTCTTTAGATACAGTAGTTTTTGTTAATTCAGGAGAAGCTGGAGATTTTTTTTCTGCAGGTGTCTGCAGTGATGTCCCTGAGTTTTCGGACACGTTCCCCAAGCCACTGCAAATCTTCCCTGGTCACTTTGAAGTTTTCCATATCATAACGGGCATCGATATATGCTCGTCGTAACAGGCTGAACCTCTTTTTTTCCAGTTTGTCTGTTTTGGGAAATACCATTATCAAGGACGGATCTTGATTGGAGGCCGACTGAACCAGTTCTTTTAAATCGTGGGTTTTAGGTTTATAGCCGGTAAACACAAGTAGTAATGCTGCCAG
>JAKSDL010000377.1 GCA_022360105.1 Pseudomonadota bacterium | reverse complement strand
TACCCCAACTGTTTCCTTTTTGAGTACAGCCACGTAACATAATGAATCTTTTAGATATTGATTTACGTGTTCAATTGATGGGTCCGCTTCAAGCAATAGTTCTTTGGGTACCAAGCCTGAAGATACCTCTTTAATCTCTACCATTTTTTCCATTTAACGCTGGTTACTGCCGCTGCTCTGTTGGTTGAATAACGATGATTTAGTCCAGGACTATTAAATTTGAGCTCTGCAGCGGCGATCGGCTGTCAGGCAGCATCTTCATATTTTTTCCTGTTCCATGCTCTTGATGAAGCACCACACTTATAAGGGTAACCAACAGCGATAGCTCTTTGCAGCGGTCTATCAATGAAATCACTGTCTCGATTTAGAATGGGGATATCCAACAATGAGACCTCACCAGTGCTTTCTAAGTTCTTAAAGTCAAGATGAAGATCCAATTGCTGTAAATCTTTTTGGTCGTATACAACTATTGGAGGAACTGGAGTAACTGTTGCCCTGAACTTACTATCTTTTGCTGAGCAACTACAAAATAGTATTATTAGAAATAGACAAGTAAATATATTTTTCATCCTTCCTCTGTTTTTTTCAAACAACGAGACTGCAGAATAAGTCCCAAGACCTAATTTGCCCCGAATAACTGCCGAAAAACAGCGCTTCTATTGTAAATCTTTTATCAAGTGGAATCCGCAAAAACAAAACTAAAAGTGAAGCGACGAGTAAGCTCGGTGTATCAATTTGCTATAAATGTACTTCAGATGAGTTCAATTAACTTCCCAAACGCGTCTTTTATTGATTTCTTCTTTTTCTCTAAATGCCTTTTCCAGGTCGATTTGATACCTGTTTGCTATTGAACAAAGATAAATCAATATATCAGCTAGCTCTTCAGATATGTTTCCAAAATCTGATGTTTTGTCTATTTTTAATCCTTCAGATTTTCTAACCGCTTTGAATAATTCTCCGATCTCTTCACCAAGAAGTAAGCATTTGTCTCTTGCTGACTGATCACTGAAACCACGTTCAATTTCAAGTTCTTCAACGTATTTCTGGAAATCAGATAGTCTAGGATTATTTGATAATTTTAACATTGTAAATTAACTTGTTTGGACTTTGTAATGTATAGGTTTTATGTATCGTGGTGTTCACAATTCACTTCAAACCCACTGCAACCTCTTTTGGTTCAAAATCGGTCTTCAGAATGAAAATAAAAGTGATACCGATGATCACACCACACACACCAAAAACCATTCGATAGGAGTCTCCGCCCAGATGGCTGAATCTATCCAGGAAAGTGCCTGCAACCAGGGGCAGTCCGGAAGCAAATGGCAAAGTCATTAACGGTGCAATGGCAAAATAGCTGGTTGAATCCGGCAAGCCTGAAAGCTTTTTGGTTGCCGGTGCCATGGAAACCATTCTACTGCCTCGCGCCATGCCTAATAAGGCACTCGCCACAAAAAAGGCCCACTGGTTACAGAAAGCGATCAGCAAAACGATAGCCGTGGTCGAAAGACATTTGGCAAAAATATACTTTTGTTTAAGACTAAACCAGCCCAGGGTGCCGAGGATAAAATTGGAAGTAATTGCACCGGAATAGATACAAGCGACAAAAATACCGGCTGCTATTGCCGGTTCAATGTTGCAATGGGTGGTTGCATAATCTGCATAAAAAGAAATGATCGTCACAACAACAAAAAAATCAAAATCTCCCGCCAAAAACTTCAGGAAATTCCGGTTGTTGATCATATGTCGTATCGAATCAAGAGTATGATCAATGAATGAAGAACCAAAACCGTTGTGGCCTTCTTCCTTGTTGGGCAATTCCTTAGTAATCAAAAAAAATAGTGACCCAATCGAAAACAACGCTCCTACAACGATAAAAATCACGGCTGAAGAGTTGATGGAAAAGGCATAATTGTCGACCACCTTCAGGATCACAAGGGCACCAATCAATTTGGCGCAGTTCTGGGCAATGAGCATAAAAGCAATGCCGGACACCGATTTTTCTTCAGACAGTATCTCAACCAGGTAGTTAAGCCACACCGGCAATGTCATTCCCAGGCTCAGAGTAAATACGCTGTAGGAAAAGAAGAAGACCAATAAAACATAATTGACGTGACCAAAAAAGTACAAAAACGCACCAAAAAGCAGCAGGGATAGTCCGGAAATCAAATGTAAAACCGTAACGGCAGTGCGTTTGAATTGCATACCGGAGGTCAGGTAACTGGAGAAGAGAGCAAAGATGGAACTGCCTATAAAAAAAAGTGTCGGGATCAGACCAATTGCAAATGTAGAACCGCCCAGACTTTTGATAAACAGCTGAAGAAAAGTAGATTCGATAACAACAGGAATACCAAGCCCCCAAATAAACTCCACAGAGGATATACCCAATACATTTCTTTTATAGTAGCTATCTATGGGTTTGTGATCCATCACCAATATTGATCTATTCATTGTATAAACGTGATTGATGTAAATCCCTAATTTATCATCTGAATCTAGCTGAGGTTTGATTAAATTTGCAATAGAACTTTGATTTTTAATTCGATCATTCCTCATTGCTGCCGATCAAATTGACCGATAAGTTCAATTTTGACAGCTTGTAGTAAACAGCAAGATCAGATAAATCGGTTGACAATAATCACAGATTGTTTTTATCAAAAAGGGTGTAATTCTAACCTCAATCGCTGTTTGTGATTGATTTTATAACTGTCCGACACTGTTAAGGCATTCAATGAGTAGCGCGCTTTCCATAGAAAATCTTCACAAAAGTTTTGGTAATCTTGAAGTGTTAAAAGGGGTCTCACTCACCGCCAACAAGGGTGACGTCGTTTCCATGCTGGGCTCCAGTGGTTCGGGGAAAAGCACCATTCTCCGGTGTATCACCTTCCTGGATGTCCCGGATCAAGGAAAAATCGTCGTTGGAGGAGAGGAAATCCCGTTAAAGCGCAAACGTAACGGTGAAGTGGTGCCAAAAAGCATTAAACAGGTGGAACGAATTCGAACCAAGCTCTCAATGATTTTTCAACAATTCAATCTCTGGTCTCATATGACGATATTGGATAATGTTATTGAAGCTCCGGTTCACGTGCTTAAGATGTCTAAACAGGAGGCAAAGGAGAAGGCAAAATTCTACCTTGAAAAAGTTGGAATTTACGACAAAAAAGATGGGTATCCATCTCATCTTTCGGGTGGACAGCAACAGCGGGCAGCAATAGCCAGGGCATTGGCAATGGAACCGGAAGCAATGCTGTTTGATGAGCCTACTTCCGCACTTGATCCGGAACTGGTGGGTGAAGTGTTAAAGGTTATGCGTGATCTGGCTGAAGAAGGCAGGACTATGATCGTGGTAACCCACGAAATTGGATTTGCCAAAGAGGTTTCATCCAAGACCATTTTCCTCAATGAAGGAGTCATTGAAGAGGAAGGACCACCATCCGAGATCTTCGAAAATCCGAAATCGGAACGATTTCGTCAGTTTCTGGCAAGTAGTTATGAAACTTGATTACTTTAATAGAAACTGATTGATTTCTCGGTTGGTATATTAATCAAAATCAGATGTAGGTTTGAAGTTTAACCCCCTATTTTAAGGAGAGAGTCATGAAAAGGATCAGTTTAATCCTTATTGCACTAGCGTTTGCTCTAACAGGAACAGCTTATGCCAAAAACTGGAAAACAGTCAGGATGTCTTCTGAAGGCGCATTCCCACCGTTTAACTCAGTGGATAAAAACGGTAAATTGGTTGGATTTGATATCGATATCGGTAATGCGTTATGTGACTATCTAAAAGTTAAATGTACCTGGCAGGCACAAGCATGGGAAGGGACCATACCCGGCTTGCTCGCAAGAAAATATGATGCCAGTATTGCTCAAATGTCGATTACGGAAGAAAGAAAGAAAAAAGTCGCTTTTACAAACAAATATATGAATTCACCAACCAGACTGGCTGGTTCTGAAGACTTTGTTACCCGCGTCATCATGGGTAAAATTGGAAAATTGAAGATCGGTGTCCAAAGAGAAACCATCCAAGATCGATACGCATCCAATTTCTGGGGTAAAAATGCTGAAATCGTTCGCTATGGTTCCCAGGATGAAGTGTATTTGGATATAAAATCCGGCCGCATCGATTTGCTGTTTGCTGATGCTTTGTCAATCTCAGACGGATTTTTGAAACTGAAGGGAAACGAAAAGTTTCAGTTTATAGGACCTTCTTATGATGATCCAAAGTGGTTTGGAAGTGGTGCCGGGATTGCCATCCATAAAAGCAACAAGGATTTGGTTGAAATGTTTAACAAGGCTATCGCTGGAATCCGTGCCAACGGAACTTACAAAAAAATCCAAGATAAGTACTTTGATATTGATGTCTATGGAGAATAAGATCATCTCCAAACAATCTTGAAATTACTCAATTTCAGAAAAACTAAAGGGCCGGCCAAAACACCGGCCCTTTTTAATTGAGAAAATTTATGTTCACGCTATACGGTTATTTCGACAGCATCATGGAAGGCACTTGGATGACGCTGAACCTTGCGTTAAGTTCATTGCTCGTAGCTGTTATCCTCGGTATGCTGGCAGCATTGGGAAAACTCTCAAATTCCAGACCCCTAAGATTTGTAACGCTGACCTACACCACCATTATTCGGGGAATTCCAGACCTGGTGCTCATGCTGTTAATTTTCTATGGCGGACAAATGCTTGTAAACAACCTGGCCTACTCCCTGGGTTATGAAGAATATATTGATATTAATCCATTCGTAGCTGGTGTTGCTACGATTGGCTTTATCTTTGGCGCCTATATGGCTGAGACTTTTCGCGGAGCGATAATGGCTGTGAGTAAAGGACAACTGGAAGCTGGTGCAAGCTATGGAATGAGCAGGTTTCAAATCTTTTACAGGATCCTTTTACCACAAATGATTCGCTATGCCCTTCCCAGTTTCGGCAACAACTGGCTGGTAATGATAAAAGCCACGGCAATCGTTTCGATTATCGGTTTGGATGATATGGTAAGAAAGGCAGATTTAGCAGCGAAAGCGACAAGGCAGCCGTTTACTTTTTATATACTTGTTGCTTGCAATTACCTGATCTTTACGACTGTTTCTTCTTATATACTGGCTTGGGCAGAAAGAAGATACAGTCTTGGAGAAAGGAGAGTGTAAGCATGGATTTTTCAATTATATTCGACAACTGCCTGCAGTGCATCCTGGATTGTAGCCAATCAGATGGCTTCATCGATTTTTGCAAGCAATCAAATTGTGGCCTTGCCTACTATGTTGATGGTTTTTTTCTTACCATCCAACTAACAGGAATTTCGCTATTGGTAGGACTTCTTTTTGCGATACCACTGGCTGTTCTTAGAACCTCCAAAAATGTTTTAATAAACTCACCGATACGTTTCTTTGTTTATGTATTCAGAGGCACTCCGTTAATTGTCCAAATGTATATCATTTATTATGGTTTAGGGCAGTTTGACTGGCTTAAGGAAACGATACTGTGGGCATTTTTTAAAGAAGCTTATTTTTGTGCTTTATTCGCATTCACATTGAATACCTGTGCTTATACAGTCGAAATAATTCGGGGTGCACTTGATTCGACCCCTTTTGGAGAAATTGAAGCTGCAAAATCAGTTGGCATGTCATACCTCAAAAGATTGAGGCGTATTATACTTCCCAGTGCACTTAGAAGAGCTTTTCCGGCTTACGGCAACGAAGTCATTTTCATGCTGCACGGTAGTGCTCTTGCAAGCGTGATAACGCTGCTGGACATTACCGGGGCAGGAGGAATAATAAACGCCAGATTTTACGCTCCTTATGAAGCTTACATCACAGCTGGTGTGTTTTACCTGGCCATCACATTCACCATAGTGTGGAGTTTCAAAAAGGTCGAGAAAAGGATTTATGCTCATTTGCAGCGGGCCGATTAGGGTCCGAAGTTTCAAAAGGAGTAAAAAAGCTTCAGTAAATTTTGTATTTGTTTGACTAATCAAGTCTCATCAAGATGCTAAAGACCAAAAGAATAAGAGAGATATCCATTCCTTCCTCATCGCTCGGCAATGACCGGAAAATAACGGTGATTGGCTACGGAAAACCCAGCTCAAGCCAAAAAGTATACATCCAGGCCGGATTGCATGCTGATGAACCACCCGGATTTGTTGTCATGCATTATCTGCTTAAATTACTGGATCAGGCAGACAAAGCAGGTAAAATAAACCAACAGATTGTGCTGGTTCCGGTGGCCAATCCGATTGGACTTAGCCAGTGGGAAAACAATCGTATTCAAGGCAGGTTTGAACAATTCAACGGTGTTAATTTTAATCGCGCTTACCCGGACCTTACAGATGAAGTGGCTTCCAAGGTCAAAATCAAACTGCAGCAATCCCCAAAAAGAAACCTGGAAATAATCCGCAAAGCCCAACTAGCCTGTCTGGACAAGATTGAGACCACCGATGAAGGAGATTTCCTTAAAAAAACACTCCTCTCACTGGCTATGGACGCTGACATCTGCCTGGACCTGCATTGCGATTATGAAGCCTGTCTTCATATTTACATGGGAACACCGTTATGGCCTGATGCATCGGACCTGGTCGCTCAAATGGGTTCAAAGGTTACCCTGCTGGCAAAAAAATCCGGTGGGGATCCGTTTGATGAAGCCTGCAGCAAAATCTGGTGGGAACTGGCAGAAAGGTTTCCCGACTATCCCATCCCCAACGGATGTCTTTCCGCTACTGTTGAGCTGCGCGGCGGCAGGGATGTCAGCCATGAAAACGGAAGCAGGGACGCCAAGAACATTTACCATTTTCTGGTACGGCGAGGGTATATCAAAGGCAAAGCCCCGGTACTGCCAAGAGTTCCAAGAGCAGCCACACCATTAGCCGGAGTGGAACATGTCAAAACTCCCACAGCCGGAGTGGTGATCTTCACCAAACAGATTGGTGAATCTGTTAAAAAAGGGGATGTGATCGCGGAAATCGTCAACCCCATTGCCAAAAACTCCGCTGAAAGAGTGAAAAAAGTCAAATGCAAGGCAGATGGGATTCTGTTTACAAAAATACCCGATCGCTACGCCAAACCCAACCGGTTGATCGCCAAAATCGCAGGAAAAAAACCACTCAAAGACAAAGGTGATCACCTCTTAACAGCAAGATAGCCCTGCAAAATTGCAGGATGGGCAACTTCGTTGCCCATCAACTAGACCAACAATCTGTCAACCATTGTGTAAGGCTCAGAGTTCAGACTCTTCAATTTTACATTTTTAAAATTCCAAAATAAATCTTAAATCTACGATCCAAAATCTACAATGTAGAAGCCTTCCACCCTTTCAGCCCCCAAACCAGGCCGATCAACCCCAGAAAAGTACATCCGGCCGATACCAGTCCGGTAGCCCACAATCCGCCATTTATCCATATAGGTCCGCCTATAACAGCTCCAATCATTCTTCCAATACCGGCCAAAGCGAATATCCCTGACATCATGGTTGCCCTTGAATCAAGGCTCAGTTCCGTACCCAGGCTTATGGTGCAGACAACGGTAAATTCAAACGTCAAAAAGATGAAAAACAGGGCAATCAATGCCGAAAACAAACTGCCGTCAAAAAAGGGCAGCAGGATAAAACTGATGATCGATCCAATAGCACCGGCGATAACTGCTTTTTTAAGCCCTATCCTGTCTGCAAAAAGAGCGGTTCCCATTTCTCCGACAATTTCGGAAAAACCGATAACGCTCGTACCAATACCCAGGGCGACAATGCTTAAGGCAAAGGAGCTCTCCAGCCAGGAAGCATAAATCACAAAAATGTTATCGTTGGCGATGCTGATAAAAAAGGAAAAAATCAGCGCTCCCAGGGCAGCCCTGTTTTTAAGGAGGTTTTTCCAAAGTTGAAGCATTTTTACCTGGGAAGTACCTTGACTGTTGATTCCCTTATCCCAGGGAACGATCACCAGAATCAGGATAAAACACAACAGAGATAACGCTCCAAAAAAGATAAATGTATATTGCCAGCCAGCCTTGTCGATCAGAAGACCGGCCAAAGGGATTCCAACAATGGTGCTGCCTGCCCAGGCAAGTTCCAGAATACCTATCACCAGACCTCTTCTTTCAAAAGGTACCCTGATCCCGACATATGCCTGGATGGCAGGATCGAATATAGTTTTACCCAGTCCGGCGACAATCACCGTAAAAACAAGAGTCGCATAAACCGGTAAAATCCCGGCTGCAAACAGACCCGCCGTTAGCGAAGCTAATCCTCCCAGCATCAGAAGTTTGTATCCAAACCGGTCACCAAGAGGAGCGAACATTATTCCAAGAACAGAAATCCCCTGGTTGATTGCGATGAGCGATGTAATTGAAGTTAAGGGGACCCCCAAAAATCTGCTAAGAGCGGGGGCAAAGGTGTAAATAAATCGTTTAGCCGTATTCAATAGCAAACGGCTCAAGGTGACGATAACAATGCGGATTCCGAGTTGGACGGGAGTCATGTTCTGAAAAATACAATGCCGGTTTAAGCTTAATTAGATGAATTACCTCAATCTATTGAATTTAAGGTGATTCTTTAAGAATAGCAATGATCAAGAACCGGCTTCGTTCCCACTATTTTTCGCGATCTTCAACCTGAACTTCCAAAACAATGTTTACCAACCTCCGCATCGCACACCAACGTCACGGATTTAGCGCGGTGAGTAAGTTTCCAGCCCCGTCAAAAACGATTCGGTCTGCAAGTTTCGCATCTCATAACCCGGAATCCAAACAGGCGACATTGATTAACTGGTCTTGGATGCCGGATCAAGTCCCATAAGCGCTGGTTGATTTGGATTTACTTTGATTGATCGATGTTCCCCTGAAAGGGGATTTCATAATAGCCCAGGGTGTCAACCCTGGGAAGAATCAAACATCCGATTTGCACTCTGAAAGAGTGTTTCATACACGCAGACCTCTACGTAGGGTTTCGCTACGCTAGACCCTATGCTTTTATGAGATGCTCTTAGGGAGCATCTACTCAACATGTTAAAATAAGGTGATCCGTGTAGAAAATCTTAGATCTGAAATCCGAAATTTTAAATGCTCTAATAAACGTATCCTAAAAACCCAAAGGTAATACAATTCACCACAATAGGAATCGCCCAGATAACGCTGACCGCCTTGATTTTATTCTTCATGGTCTTCAGACCGATAACCAGCAGGGCTGCCACAAAAAAGTGAAAGTAACCAAAAAAGAAAATCAGCCAAACTCCTCCAAAGGAGCGATACCAGAAGGGATATTCCCAAACCAGGTGTCCGCCCATGTTCAATAAGATCTCCACAAAAACACAGAAAGCGGCATAGCCAATACCAATTGCCCAGCGATTGGGAATACCCAAAATCTTTTGTTCCTTATGGTCCAGCAGTGAGTGATAATAGATAATCCCCAAAATGGAAAACATAAACATGATTTCGATGTTCCACCCCATCATCGTTCTCAGCCCCGTATCCCCTGGTGTCGTCCAGAAGGCCGACCTTTGGGTAAAGTGAAACACCAATCCGTTCCAGGTTTCATTAATGAAATCCATGCCGAATATGGTTGCACCGGCAAAGACTGCGTCCCAGTTGCCGCTTTGCCGGGCTTTTTTAATCTCGATAACATAGATATAGAACACAATGGCTAATAACGGTATTACATACCATTTGATCATTGTCAGGTCTCTCAGTCCGTCCAGAGCCCGTTGTGAAGCTTCAGTCATATTTTCCTCCCCTTATAAATTGTTATGATTTGCCCATTAAGTTATTTATGGCATCAGGCAAACCTCCACCAGTGATTCATGGAAGGTTCCGCCTCCTGCCAAATCGGCAGTAGCCTGAGAAGTCAGTTCGTTCACTCCGAATATCTGTTTTTCAGGGTTCTCCCAGTTGACTCCTTCGGCCACCAGCAATCCTGGTTGGGTATCTTTTGTAACCTTAGCTTTGCGATTAATATGTCCACGTCGGTTGTAGACTTTGACCATGGCACCATCCCCAATATCTCGAAAAGCCGCATCATCCGGATGGATCAACAGCGTGCCCGGATCTTCTGTAAACCTTTCTCCGAAGGTGCTGTTTAAATAGTCGCCATTTGGCGGCGTTATCAGCTGCAAGGGAAATTCTGCTAACAATATCGGATTATCATTTTCAATACGATCGCCCAGGCATGGTATGGCAGATTGATCAGGAGCCAGGTTATCGGAAACAAATCGAAAAGGTAAGTATTCACCCTCGTAAGTTGCTGCGTTTTTGTTTATTGATTCAATGTAATCACCGGGTTTAAGAGACTTTATATCGATAGTATCCGGTATCCCGCCAACGGTTGACAGATAATGCTGCAATCGTTCGTCAAGGGTTTCCTGAAAAGCCGGTTCCTTATATCCCATCTTCCGAGCCAGGATCTGAAACAAGGTAAAGTTGTCAATGGCTTCTCCCCTTTTCTCAATTACCGGTTCCGTGATCCCAAACTGGAAAAAGCCATAGGTAAAGTAAACATCCTTATGCTCAAAAGAGGTAGTTGCCGGCAGTAACAGATCTGCATAGTTGGCTGTCGGTGTCATCAATTGTTCATGAACAACAGTAAACAGGTCTTCCCGGGCCAAACCCTCTTTCACTTTTGAGGAATCGGGTGCCACGCTCAGCGGATTACTGTTATATACAAACAAACCATGGATCTTGGGTGTAAGGGTAGTCAGGGCATCACCCAGCTGAACCATGTTGATAATGCGGGTTTCTTTTGTAGACAAAGATGGATGCTCCAAAAGCGTATCATCGGTTTGAAAGGCACCGCTGGATAGCAATACACCGGCCCCCGCTTTGTTTTCCATTAGCCCCAACGCCAGTCCCAGACAGGTTATCGCACGCACTGCCATGCCTCCCCGGGAGTTTCTGGAAAGCCCGATACCGATGCGCACAAAGGTACGCGGATTGGCAATTAACAAGTCTGCCAGTTCTATTATTCGATTTTTTTGAATGCCGGATTCCTTCTCGAACTGGGGCCAAGTAATGTCATGCAGGTAATTCCTAAGATCTGCAAAACCTTCAGTCTTTTGCTCAATAAAGCTCTTGTTGTGCTTGTCTTTTTCAATGATCACCTTCAAGACTCCCAGGGCCAGTGCAGCATCTCCGCCCGGCTTCACGGGATAATACTCGTCAGCTGCCTTTGCCGTCATGTTTTTATAAGGATCGATTACCAGCAATTTGCCGCCTTTTTTTCGACATTGCTGAATCATGGGCCAGAAATGAACATTGGTGACTTTGACATTGATTCCCCACACCACTACAAGACTTGCATCCGCAGCTTTTTGGGGATCAGAACCGGGACATGATCCCATGTGAGCTTTCCAACCCGCTTTGGCGGTCGCTGAACAGATAGTTCTTCCCTGTCGGCTGGCACCAAATTTATTAAAAAACGGCATTCCGGCAGCTTGAGCCACATGTCCCATATTTCCCGCATAAGAATAGGGCATCAGGGCTTCCCCACCATGCTCGTTTCGAATCGAGATCAGCTTGTCCACCAGAATATCCCAGGCTTCATCCCAGCTAATCCGTTCAAAAGAGCCTGATCCTTTGGCACCGGTTCTACGCAAGGGATGTAATATCCGCTGGTCAGACTCAACATGCTCCGGGTACTTTCTCATTTTTCGGCAGATAAAACCCTTCGTAACCTTGTTATCAGGATCACCTGCAATTTTAGTTAGTTTCCCATTTTCTACAGTGGCGATAAGACCACAGGCATCAGGGCAGTCCAATGGGCAGATGGTTTTTCTTTGGCTAGTCATTTTCCAATCACTCGTGAGGCAGAATTTAACAGGTTTATTCACAAAAAGAACTATTCGAGTGTAGCGGAGCGACTTTTGTCTGACCAGACCTTTGTGAGGTGAAGAGGAACCCAATAAATCACGTTGTCGGATTTTAGAAATCGGATTAATCTTAAGGTTTAGGACAGATTTTCGGTTGAAACAACATCTCATCAGGAGGTTAGGATGGCAAGAAAGGCAATCGGAACCACTATTACCGAACATTTACTAAAACAACAACGAGCCCATCCCCAAGCCACAGGATCTTTGACTCATCTACTCAGTGAGTTGATTGTGGCAGCCAAGGTCATTTCAAGAGAGGTCAATAAAGCAGGACTGGTAGATATTCTGGGCGCCACCGGCGATGTCAACGTACAAGGCGAGCAAGTCCAAAAGCTGGATATTTTTGCTCACCGCATTATCACCGAAAGAATGCAACATGTCGGGCAGCTCTGTTGTATTGCGTCGGAAGAATATGCCGATCTGATCGATATCCCGCCGAATTTCCCGAAAGGTGACTATATTCTCCTGATGGACCCGCTGGATGGCTCTTCCAACATCGATGTAAATGTCAGTATTGGCACCATTTTTAGTATTTTGAAGAAGAAGAGTAATGACAGCAACGTTGACTATCAGCTGAGCGATGCACTGCAACCGGGATACAGGCAGGTTGCAGCAGGATATTTTGTGTATGGATCAAGCACCATTCTGGTTTATACGACCGGTACGGGTGTTCATGGGTTTACACTTATTCCCAGCGTAGGGGAGTTTTTACTTTCACATGAGAATATCAGAATTCCGGAACGAGGGAACATTTATAGCGTTAACGAGAGCAATTATACCTATTGGGACCAGAACGCCCGGGATTTGATCGACTATTTTAAGGCTGAGGACAGCGAAACCAAACGACCTTATACCTCACGCTATGTTGGCAGTCTGGTGGCTGATTTTCATCGCAATCTGCTCAAGGGAGGGATTTTCATGTATCCGGCTGATACCAAAGATCCCAAAAAACCCAAAGGTAAATTAAGACTGATGGTTGAAGCCAACCCCATGGCGATGATCATAGAACAGGCAGGAGGTTATGCCAGTGATGGTCACGGCCCTGTACTGGAAGTGGAACCACAGTCGCTGCACCAGCGAACCCCCTTGTTCATTGGTAGTAAGCAGGATGTTCTGCTGGCGGAAGCTTTTATCAGCGGGAAAAGGGGTTAGTGTCCAGGCCGTCCTTTCAGTCCGATTGATGGGCAACGGGTTGCCCATCCTAGAATTGTAACAATCATATATATCGTCGAGCCCGGTGAAATCCGGTAGGATGGGCAACTTGGTTGCCCATCGGGCAGACCTCATAATAGTCACATCTCCTTTAAATTATCCCGGGCAAAATTCAAAAACCTGTCGGCGGGGTCGTAGCCCTGTCTTACCGTGCGACTAACATAATTCTTCTTTAAAAGGTAAACCAGAATTTATTACAACCGTTAATCGAACATTATTCCTGAACATTTTCGATATTTGCTTCGGCAAAGGTTTTAATATCTGCCAGAATACGGGTTGCTGCATCCAGTAGTTCCATGGCGAGAGCGGCACCGGTTCCTTCACCTAACCTGAACTGGAGATCCAGAACAGGTTGCAGATCCAATCGTTGATGCATGAAGACATGACCTGCCTCCACCGACCTGTGGCTGGCAAATAAATATTGTTTGGCGGCAGGAGCCAACTCGCACCCGATCAATGCCCCAGCCGTCGAAATCAATCCATCACAAACCACCGGAATGCCGTGTTTGGCAGCTCCAATCACCAATCCGCTTAATCCGCCAATCTCAAAGCCTCCAACTTTTGCTAACACATCCAGGGCATCCCTTGGATCTGGCTTGTGAAACGCAATGGCCTTGTTTATTACCTCGATTTTGTTCTTTAACATCGCATCGTCAATACCGGTTCCCCGTCCGGTCAATTTTTCGGCATCCATTCCTGAAAAAGCAGCAATGATAGCGCTCGATGGCGTCGTGTTTCCGATTCCCATATCTCCGGTTCCCAGCATGTCGACCGGTCCTTTTGCCACCAATTCGTCTACAATCTCAATGCCGGCTTCAACAGCCTGTACAGCTTCCTCCCGGCTCATGGCAGGCTCTTTTGCAAAATTTGATGTGGATTTACGAATCTTTTTATGAAAGATCGGTAAGGAGGGTTCAAAATCAAAATTAACACCCAGGTCTGCCACCATTACCCTGGCTCCTGCATGACCGGCCAGTACATTGATTGAAGTCCTACCATCTACAAAATTTGTTACCATCTGAGGTGTCACTTCCTGGGGAAAGAGGCTGACGCCTTCCTCCACAACTCCATGATCCCCGGCACAGGTAACAATAATTTTGTCCTTCAGCTTAACATCGATTGATCCTGCAATCCCAGCCAAACGAGCTGCTATCGGCTCAAGGATTCCAAGACTACCGGCTGGTCTGACCTGTTGTGATAAGCGATCCAAAGCTGCATCGGTTATTTCCCGGTTAGGTTGTTTAATCGCGGCTATCGCTTGTTGAAGCTTTTCCATGTTCTTCTCCTTGATTATTCAAAGCAGGAGTGTTGCTTTCTATCCCACTCTGATTTTTAGTTGTGTGCACCGCACAAAAAAAGGGTTCTGACAGATCAATGCTGTCAGAACCCTTTGCCATCAAGTTCCGTTTGTGAATTTGTCGGATTCGTCTTCTGACTCCCGGTAATATCCAGACTCTACCTTCCCAATCGCTTAAAAACGACCAGTGGTCTTTTTATCGAGTTCTGGCTTATATTTCCGGATACAGCGGCGGGACCGTCATGGATTTTCACCATGTTCCGTTAATCAAACAAATGCCTCCAATATGTAACTTATGAGATCGAAGATTATCAGGGTCTGCTATATAGGGTCAATGAAAGTAGTGATCAATTATATTTTTTACATGATAACCAAACTAAAGGTGGACCTGTCGTTTCACTCCTTGATCCACCCTACGGTCGCCATCTAATTATCTGATATTTTTATTTAAAATGCAAAGCAACTTATAGGGTGGATCAAGCGAACAGGCTGTGTCGCAAACGTGTGTTAACATTTAATCAAATCCAACAAACATGACAAATGTCCTATTCTGATCCTAAAGCTTTAAATAGAATAATCAAAAGATAAACAGTTTTCCAATCAATCAAGCAGTCCGACTATTATGAGTGTTTCAAAGTACATTGAAAGATTTGAGCTGGATGACGTTTTCAACGATGATCTGGTCAAAAGAATGGAATTGAGAACTCTTGCTCGTGGAGAACACCTCGTGCGAATTGGTGAGGCCATTGATTATTTCTATTTGTTGGTTGAAGGGAAATTAAAAATTTATACCTTTCAGGAAAATGGGAAAAAAGTCCTGATTCGTTTCTATCGGCCCCTTAACGCAATTGGCGATCTTGAATACCTGAGTGAATATGTTCCAAACGCAGCCGTAGAAGCATTGGAGCAATCCAAGGTCCTGTCAGTACCTATGAAGGAGTTGCGTTACTATACTCATGACTGTCCAAAATTCCTAAGATTTGTGATCACACAATTGAGTCATAAACTCTATACCTATTCCAAAATTTCATCACTAAATCTTGTTTATCCTTTGGAAAACAGGGTTGCCAGCTACTTGTGGTCTGTTTCCCGGATAAACGACAACAGGCAGCTGGAGGAGATCAGGGTCAACAGCCTGGAGGAAATGGCAAATTTGCTTGCGACCAGCTATCGGCACCTCAGTAGGGTATTAAACAAGATGCAGACGAATAGGGTGATCAGCCGAACCAGGGGAAATATAAAAATCACAGACTTTAAACAGCTGGAGAAGCTGGCTATTGATCTGTTCGAATAGCAAACATATGACCATAAGGAGCAACTCTCATGATTCAGGGAATTTTTTATGCATTATTGGCAGGGACGCTGATCAGTGCCCAAAATGTATTTTTAACCAGAACAGGCGAAAAATTCGGTTTTTGGGAAACAGCCACCCTGGTGCACGGTCTGGGACTGGTCGCCGGTCTGATCATCCTCATGATCCTGGGAAGATCTGCCGAAAGTAATTTAAGGGAAGTAAATATTATTTACATTATTGGTTGTACCATAGGAATTTTTGTTGTTTTTACCGTTGTCCAGGGAGTTGCCAGACTGGGTGTTGTGTATGCAGTTCCCCTGATCATCGGGGCGCAGATTATTGGTTCCGTGTTAATCAGTCGCTTTGGTCTGTTTGAGGAAAAAATCGTCACCCCGAGCCTGACCAATATTGCAGGTGTACTGCTGCTCATGGCAGGAGCAGTGCTAACGCAAATTCGGTGATCAATTGAGTTGGTTGTTGGCATGATTTACAGTACACCAATTAAGCTGACGATAGTTAATCTTGCAACTCAAGTTACGCACCCGCAATCTTTTCTTGTTCAAATGTCAACAAACCAACCGACATTTCGAAACGTTCCCAAGGTTATCAGCTGGCAATCAGCTTTATTTGGAGCATCTGCAGCGCCATAATTTGCTATACACAGTAACGGAGCAAAGCGAGTCACTTCTCCCTTCCTTTGCTCTTTCAGCAAGTAACCTTTAACTCCGGCACATAGCGCATCAAAAATGATAGCTATCGCTCGACCTGCCTCCTTATTCCCATCGCTGGTTTTATAAAGAGAATGATTTCTTGAGCGTACATTGCGTTTTTTCTTTGTGTAGCTTGAGAAATATGGTATGATTCCAGCTAAAGAACTCCGAGCGTCATCAACTGTAATATACTGATTTTTATTTGAAAAATTTTCCTTACCAAACCTGATCCTGAAAAACAAAACCGATTTGGCAATCCCACTGATCCGGGTGATTGGGAAGTGTTAAGCTGATCACCAGGTCATACTTTGCTAGTACTTTGAATTTTATCGTTTTCTATTCTTCCCTGGAGCGCGGAATTATTAAGGATATAAGAGTCGAGGATAAACTTGATTTAAGCCCCTGCAAGAGTATCTATAAAATCAAATGGCGTAAATGCTTGGCGAAACATGGTAACAATCCATAACAGCATGAATCATGAATTGGCGGACTCACGCTTTGAGATTCCTGCCAAACTGTATGGTCGCGATCATCAAATCGAACAGTTGCAGTCCGCATTCCGCAGTATCTGCAAAGGCAACGGTCTCTTGTTATTGGAACCGGGAACTTCCGGGGCCGGAAAGACATCCTTGATTCAGAATTTGGGAATCACCGTTCAAAATATGAGTGGCTGGTTTGTGCAAGGAAAATTCGAACAATACAATAAAAGTATCCCCTATTTTGCCTTTAAGAAAGTGCTTCATGAAATTTGGACAGCGATGCAGGCACTGGAAGAGTCACTGCTTAACAAAGTGAAAACCAACATCCAAAAAGGTGTGGGAGAATTTGGATATATCCTGACAAATTTGCTGCCGGAGTTTAAGGATTTTTTGGACTTTCAAACCAAAACGGATGAAATCAATTTTCAGGAAGCAAGGCACCGATTCATAAAGGTTATTAAAAACTTCTTTATCAGCGTTTGTCGTCCTGAACATCCTGTAGTGATCTTCATTGACGATTGGCAGTGGGCGGACACCGCTTCGATGGAACTGCTGAAAAACCTCCGGATCGGTTCCGAATTGCGATATGTTTTGTTTATTGCCGCCTACCGGGACGAGGAAATTGATGAATCTCATCCGTTTTATGCAGCCTTATCAGTGTTAAAACGGGAGAATATTCCCCAGCAAATCATTGAAGTACCGAACTTAACAAAGTGTGAAGTCACCAAAATGATCATTGATACGCTGCAGCCAAACGTTGAAAATCAGGAAGCCCTGGCTGCCTTGACGTACTCACATACAACCGGAAATCCTTTTTATACTCGCGCTTTTTTAGAATTTCTTCATGAAAACGGAAGCATCCGCTATGAACCAGGAGAGGCCAGATGGCGATGGCGTGTTGATGAAAGTGAATTGCCCCCGGATATCGTTGAGTTATTCTTAAAAAGATTAAGAGGTTTTTCTCCCGAAACACAAACTGTCCTTTCCCTGGCTGCTTGCCTTGGCAATCGTTTCAAAGAAGAAACGCTTTCCATAGTTGCCAAACGGTCTTTAGACGAGTGTAGAAAAATTTTGGATCCGGTTTTGGAAAAAAAGCTGTTAATCATTCCGGACAAGACGGGGGATATGAGCAGTCACACAGACCACCCGGAATCGCGATGGATTTTGTTTTTTCACGATCGGGTACAACAGGCTGCGTTCCAGTTGCTTGAACCCGAGAAGTTAACGCGGATCAGACTTGGAATTGGCAGATTGCTTCTCTCTACCTTGAGTGAAGAGAACCTGGACGAGCGGTTACTTGACGTCCTGGAACAGCTAAATCTTTGCGTTGATTTTATTAGCGATCCATCGGAACGATTGCGTTTGGTGGAACTGAATATGGCCGCGGCTTTCAAAGCAAAGTCTGCTACAGCGTATGGAGCCATGCTTCAGTACTACCGGGCAGCTAAAAAATTTTCCAATGACATTCAAGGTGGACCTGAATGGTTTTGGGAGAATCGATATGAAGAGGCGTTGCGTCTTTCACGAGGATTAGCTGAGAGTGAATTTATAGAGGGAAACAAAAGCGAGGCCGAATCGATCATCCAGGCGTCTTTACAGCATACGCAATCAACCATTGAAAAAGCCGAGACCCTGAGCATTTTAATTGTCCATTTCACGCTGATGGCCCGCTATTCAGAAGCAATTCAAGCCGGAAGGCAAGCACTTAGACAGCTTGGAATTGAATTACCGGAAGAACATTTTGAAAAAAACCGTGACGCTGAAATCGAAAACATTTATGGGCAATTGAAGGACAAAGCAGTCGCTTCCCTCGTCGAAACGCCGGTAATGACCGATCCGAAAATAATCACGGTCACGAAACTCTTGATAACGATGGGGCCCCCTTGTTACCGCACTCACCAAAAGCTTTGGAGCGTGATTGTACCAAAGGTTGTTGATCTGACTCTGAAATATGGCCTGATTCCGCAAATAGGGTACAGTCATACAGCATTTGGAGGACTATTGTGCTGGGTTCACAATGATTACGATACAGCGAGAGAATTCAGTAAACTGGCACCTCTTGTTATGAGCTCCAAATTCAGTCAGGCATATTCCGATCAGAGTGTTTTCTATTTGATGATGGGAAGCTCGACCAGACACTGGTTTGAGCATCTTGAATACGCAAGCCGGGATTATCAGACTGCGTATGAGATCGGGCTTCAATCAAGCAACCTCCAATATGCGGCCTATGCATTTGGTCATAACATGTATTGCTCCTTTTACAGGGGCGTGTTTCTATCCGTATTAATCCAGGAAACAAGCCAATCACATGCATTCAGTATTTCCCGAGGTAACCAATGGGCCATTGATTTGCTCGAAGGCGCGCTCTTACTCTTCAATCAATTAACTGCCACTGATTCGGAATCAATAAAACTATCTGACGAGGCATACATCGCCCAGGTAAATGCGCATAAGAATATTCAGGTGATGTGTATTTATCGGATCATGAAAAAATTTGTATTGCTGCTTCTGGGAGAATACCGTGCCGCTCTTGAAGAATCTGATAAGGCTGAAGAGTTTCTATATACCGTCGGTACCCAAGGGTTGCTTCCCTGGCCCGAACATGTTTTTACCCGTTTTTTAATCCTGTCTGCACTGTATGGGTCCTCGACGGAAGGGCAAAAAGCAACCCGGCTTGCTGAAATGGACAAAATCAAAAAACAGATTGAAATCTGGTCACATCAATGTCCGGAGAACTACACTCACAAATTTTTGCTTGCTGCCGCGGAGATGAAACGAATTGACGATAAGGAAGCTGAAGCGATCTTTTTATATGATCAAGCGATAAAAGCTGCCAAAAACGGAAAATTCCTACAATGGGAAGGCATCGCAAACGAAAGAGCCAGCCACTTATGGAAATCACTGGGTAACGAACGCCTGTCAAGTATCTATTGGCAACAGGCATACCTTTGCTATACGCGCTGGGGTGTCGCTTTCAAAGTAAAGTCCATGGAAAGCGACTATAGAAAAGAGCTAAAGGACTGGTTTTCTTTTAAAACGGGTGTGCATTCAAAAACGGAAGCTGGTTTGACAGAATTTATTGAACGGCAAATGGACCTGCTCCATTCGATTGCCCGCGACAAGATCGAAGCACGGAAAAAAGAAGATCTGTCCAAGCAGACCTCCGAGCTGGCAAATGCTTCGGAACAGTTACGG
>JAKSDL010000436.1 GCA_022360105.1 Pseudomonadota bacterium | reverse complement strand
CGGTTGGCATGGCATATAGCGAAATGATGTTACTTTTGGAAAATTTTGATTCAAACGTTTCGATTGGGGCTATCAATAGTCCAACGTCAGTGACACTTTCTGGTAATACTTCTGAGCTTAACAAGATTGCGCTTCTTTTAGATAAAAAAAATGTATTTAATAGATTTTTAAAAGTCGAGGTTCCCTACCATAGCCCGGCGATGGATCTAATTACTCCTGATCTGGAATTATCTTTGTCAGAATTAAAACCTAAAAAAGCTCAGATCCCTATCGTTTCAACCGTAACAAGCGATTTTATTGATGGAAAAGAATTTGATGCCAGCTATTGGGTTAAAAACGTGCGACAACCAGTCCTTTTCCAAAAGGCCTTAAATACATTGATTGAATCAAAACATTCAGTGTTTATCGAAATTAGTGCTCATCCAGTGTTGTCTCCTTCAATCAGGGAAGTCATAAATGAAAATTGTGGTCAGAAACTATTATTTCACTCGGTTAAAAGAAACTTAGGATCAAGCCAAAATATTCAAAAATCTGTTGCTGAGCTTTACGTTAGCGGATATCCAATTAAATGGAGGAAAATCTATCCAAAATATAGTGGTAGGCTGGTATTTCTTCCAAATTATCCGTTTCAACGAGAGCGCTACTGGAACGAATCTAAAATTTCAGAGCTTTTTAGGACAGGGAAGGATCATCATCCTGTTTTGGGAAATAAATCCGATTCAGGTCTCTCATCCTGGACAAAGGTGTTGGATATCGAAGCGGTCGAATTTTTTAAAGAACACTCTGTTCAAAACGAATTAGTATATCCGGCTGCAGCGTACGTTGAAATGATCAGAACAGCAGCGAAAGCAGAATACAATTCGGCAGTTATATTAATTGAAGATTTAAAACTGACTTCACCCATTGTTCTGGAAGTAGATTCACAAACCTTTTTAAATCTAAATTTTGAGTCCAATAATAGAATTTCGATACATAGTAAAAAATCCAGTGAATCTGATCGCTGGTCTCAAAATGCTAACGGGAGCGTTTTAGCCAACTTGGAAGCTCCCAAAGTCCCTGTCCTCAACATCGACCAGTTGATACAAAAATTTAACACACGACTAACAAAAAGCGATGTTTATCAATGTTTGAAAGAGAGGGGACTAAATTACGGCAAATCTTTTCGATTGGTCCAAGAACTATGGAAAAACAATCAGTGTGGTATAGGCAAAATTTCTATCGAGGAGGAGAATCACAAAGAAAATAACGAATTCAACGTTCAAGTGACCGTGCTGGACTCCTGTTTCCATATTTTAGAACTCATCCCGGAAGAAGGCTTATATTTGCCAACCCAATTTAAACGGATCTTTTTAGAATCGGCTATCACCAAAGTCAATTGGGCTTTCTGCAAAATAACTGGTAGGAATGAGAATACAATCGAAGCCGAAGTGCTACTTTATAATGACTCAGGAAAAATGATCGCCCATTTTCAACAATCATTGTTCACACGAGTAGATCGAAAATCACAGACAACTTTCCAAACCATTGAGAAAAATCTTTTTAACTATCAATGGATTTTACAAAAAAACTCCCATTTCATTCCTACCGAACATAAAAGTCCGAGTTTATCAGAACTACCCTCACTGACCATAGAGCCACAAGCAAGATTTGACAGACTTTCAAAAGAATTCGGAATAGAAAAGCTTAGATATGTTGTCGAAAAGCAACTTGATGATTTGTGTCTTCAATACATTGTAAACACGTTCTATAAACTTGGTATCCCTATCAAACAAGGTACTATTTTTAATCCAACTGTAATTATTCAAGACAATCACATCATAAATCATTTCAAAAATCTGTTTCTATATCTCGTTAGTATTCTTGAAAAATATGAAGTTCTGGCACAAAAGAATGATCAATGGGAAGTTAAGTCTGAGATTCCTTCGGTCGATACCAATCGGGAATGGTCATTATTAATAGCGGATCATCCTATTCTTCAAGCAGAACTTTTCCTATTATTTAAATGTGGCAATCATTTGCATGATATTCTAAAAGGCAAGCAAAGCCCACTGAATATCATTTACTCTTCTAAGACAACATTTGTAGAACATCTATACCAGCATTCTCCCGTAATTAGGATCTATAACACCCTGTTGAAGGAAACAGTTCTTGATTTAGTTGAAACGTCTGAAAGCAGGAGAAAATTAAAAATATTGGAAATAGGGGCAGGTACCGGATCTCTAAGCTCTTATCTACTACCTGTGCTGTCCGTAAAGGAGATTGAATACACCTATACCGATATAGCACCAAATCTACTGTCTCATGCCAGAGAGAAGTTTAGCAAATATAAGTTCGTTGATTATCGAACTTTGGACATCACCAGATCCCCAACAGAACAGGGGTTAACAGAAAACAGCTATGACATAGTTGTCAGCTCTTTAACACTGCATGCAACGCCTGACTTGGAAGCCAGCATCGGCAATATAAAGGAGCTTTTATCTTCAAATGGGACACTTGTGATTCTTGAGATTACCAAAAACCCGTTCTGGCTGGATGTGATTTTCGGGACATTGAAAGGTTGGTGGTCATTTACTGATGGTAAGTTAAGACCCGATCATCCGATCATTGGAACTAATAGTTGGCATTCACTTTTGAAAAAAGAGGGCTTTTCAGAGATCGAGATTTTAAAGGATCAAAAAGATCGATATGTGGAGCATGCAGTAATTGTTGCAAAAAACCACGAACCACTTGCTAATTCGGCTTCAAACTACTCTAATCGTGAGAGTTCTGACTCATCATTTAACGAATCAAACAATCAACGATGGATTATTGTACATGAGAATTCTGAAACTGCTCATAACCTAACCTCACATCTGAGTGATTTAGGATTCGATGTCTTGGAAGCAACAGCAGGATCTGAAATCCTAAAAAAAGATGACAACCTCTTCGAGGTTAATCTACTGGAATTGCAACAGCTTAATGCTTTTTTTAAACACATCTCACAAATAAGCTTACAACCACCTAATGTCATTTTTGTACCTGATCTTAGGACAATAGAACATTATGAGATAGGTACTAGACCGGAAAAGAAAGCAAATCATAACTGCCAAAAGTTTTTGTTCATAATCCAGGCGTTGATGCAGCAGGATTGGTTGTCTCATCCAAAATTTTGGTTAATTACGCATAATGCCCGAATTATCAAAAAGGACGAAATTGTTAATATCGTTCAGGCGCCACTGGAGGGCATGAGACGTGTAGTAGCTAATGAATACCCTGGATTGGATTCCTGGGCTATTGATCTCAGCGATCAACATGACGAAAAAGAAATTAACCTCTTAATTACCGAAATACTTCATTTTAGCAATGATGATGAAATAGCATTAAGAGGTAACGAAAGGTATGTAAACCGTCTTTATCCACATATCCCGAATGGGACGGAAGGACTTCCAAACCATGAAGTCTTTTTATCTAAAAATGGTCAGAGACAAAATCATGATTCTTTTTACCAGGAATATAAACAGACTGATCCAGAAGCCAATGAAGTACAGGTAGTCGTACGTTCAGCTTCACTGAACCTGAATGACCTTGATTACTCCAAATTGGAAACACCAAACCAAACAACACAGTCGGGATACGGGAGAGAATTTTCAGGCTTTATCACCAAAGTTGGACATGAATGCGAAGATTACATGCCGGGTCAGGAAGTTTTCGGTATCTGCCACAACGCTTGCTCAAGCACAGTCAATGTTAATCTTAAGAACATCGCTTTTAAACCGAATAAATTAAGTCACTTTGCTGCGAGTGCCATTCCTTCGTCCTTCATCTGCGCCAGCCATATCCTGAAGTACCTGTTGCCTATTCAGAATATCAAAACAATTTTGATAACAAATGCAACAGATGAAATCGGATTAGCATTTTTACAATTGCTTAAATCAACTGATATCAATATTCACGTAACTGCTGATACAGATGAAAAACTAAACTACTTGAAAGCTCTAGGGATAGAAAACATCGGATTAATCGGTGACGAAGAGTTTTTAAAAATGCTTGCCTCAAAATCAGGAAAATCTCTGGATGCAATCATCAATATCTCGGACAAACAGTTAAGCGAGGCAGAACTCAGCCTTTTACCTCCCTATCGTGGCCATTTAATTCAAATTAGCCAGAAGCAAAAAAGCAATACATTTGCACATAAAGACTTGCCGCAGGGCATCTCATTGCAAATCATCAATCCCCTGGATCTGATCAACTCTTTAGACAATGAAATAGGAATTTTGCTCAAAGAGATATCATCCAACATCGACTCTGGAAAAATTTATTCTTTTCCATTCAGATTGTTCAATGTTAATGAGCATCAAGCTGCGATCGAATACTTAAAGAATCCGAATCGAATTGGAAAAACATGCCTGTTAATAAACGAACATCCGGTTGAATCAAAACCGTTCACTGCTCCAGTCAACATTGATCCTAAAATGGCTTATTTAATTGTCGGTGGATTAAAAGGCTTTGGTTTGGCAACAGCCGAATGGCTGGTATCAGAAGGTGCCAGATATTTAATTCTTATTAGTCGTCAGGGACCCAATAACAAGGAATGCATAGCTAAAATCAGGGAATTGGAGCATCAGGGAGCAAAAATAGTTGCAGAATCTGCAGATATTGCTGATGAAGAAAGCATTAATAGAGTTTTCCAAAAGATAGAAACAGAGTCTATCCCACTGGCAGGCATTATTCATTCTGCAATGGTACTAGATATAGCACTAATAGCTAATATGAGTGCCGATCAATTAAACAAAGTCTTAAGTCCAAAAATCACAGGCTCTTGGAACCTCTATAAGTTATCCAAGCCATATGCTTTGGATTTTTTTATTTTTTATTCATCAATGACGACCACATTGGGTTTCTCAGGTCAAGCTAACTATGCTGCCGGAAACAGCTTTTGTAACGCAATGGCTCATTTCATGAGGATGCAAGGGATCAATGCTTATTCGTTTTGTTGGGGATTAATAGATGAAGCTGGTTGGGTTGCTAGGCATGATGAGGCCAGATCCAGCGTTGAGCAGAGTGGATTTTATACCCAATCCCTCGATCAAGTCTGGCAAACGATTCAATACGGACTAAGCAACAATATTGTCGAGCTGAATGCATCACCAATCGAATGGTCTATTGCTGGAAAATACATGCCAACGATTTTAAAAACGGCCAGGCTTTCCCATTTTCTCGAAGAAACATCCGATGAATCAAAAACAAAAAACGATGAAAAAAACGACAACTTGTTTAAATTCAGCTTGGATCATAATCTTACAATCGAAACGATAGCAACTGAATTAATTAACGATTTATCCCAAAGTCTGGGTATAGAAAAGGAAGGTATCGAAAAAGATTATACCTTGGGAAGTTTAAATTTTGACTCATTAATAGCTGTAGAACTGGGTTTGAAAATAAAAAATAAATTTGAAGTAGATATCCCAAAAGTTTTACTCCTTCAAGAAAATCTTCTGATTGAAGAATTGGGAGAAATGATACAAAAAGAAATTTTCAGAAGAATTTCAAACAATGAAATCAAAAGCAATGAAGAAAATGTTAAATTTCAACCGACCGTAAAGGTAGACTTACTTGCCGAAACATGCTTACCAGATGATATAATCCCTTCCTCCAATTCCATTGATCTCTCAAAAGGACCCAGCAAGGTCCTTCTAACCGGAGCAACTGGTTTTCTAGGGGCTTACTTGTTACATCAATTAATCAACACGACGCAATTAGAAATTATTTGTCTTGTCAGACCTAAATCCCCGACTCCCGTTGATGAGCGTGTTTACGATAATCTGACTCAATATGGCTTATGGAAAGAGGAATATAAAGAAAGAATCAGGGTAATTAAAAGTGATTTATCGCAACCACGTCTGGGATTGTCAGAAACAGTCTGGAGTGAACTCGCAAGGACTGTTGATGTTATTTATCATAATGGGTCATGGTTAAATTTTGCTCAACCTTATGCCGCCCTCAAACCAACCAATGTAGATGGTACAAAGGAAATGTTGAAACTGGCCTGTGAAAACACAACAAAACCTTTTCACTATATTTCAACATTAATAAAAATTTCTCAGACTTCAGCCGACCCTGACAGAATCGCACGGCAAGGTTTTTCTCACGATGAGCCCACTGCCTATAATTCAGGTTATGTGCAACGGAACGGTTTTAACATCGGATACCACCAATCCAAATGGGTCGCAGAAGAATTGGTGCTGGAAGCAGAAAATAGGGGTTTACCAACGACGATATATCGACCGTCACTAATAGCGGCTGACAGCCGTTCAGGATTGTGGAACAAGAATGATTATATCTGTCTTCTACTCAAAGGATGTATGGAAATTGGGATGGCCCCAGATCAAGACCTGTTTTTCGACTTCTGTCCTGTAGATTATATCAGTCAAGCAATAGTGTATCTTTCGCAGCAAGCCGGTTCTTTAGGAAACAATTATTTGTTGAAAAATCCCAATCCGATCAAATGGAATGATCTTATTCGCTGGCTGGCTGCAAACGTAAGTAAGATAGATCTCGTTTCTCCCGAATACTGGCTTAATTCGGTTCAGTCAAACATTGAAAAAAATGAGAACAGTTCTTTATATGGCCTTCTTACTCTGTTTGAGATCAGACCACTGGAGCGTATAATCATTGGCAGCCCCCCGTACATACTATCTCCAGGAATTATTGAAAAAAACATAACTAGAAGGGCTTTAAAACCATCCATAGTTTGCCCACCGGTTGATGATCGGTTGTTGAAAAAATACTTTCAAGATTTTAAAAAAAGGATGTGTCAAAATTGAGCAATTTGAAGTAGGCTTTCTCGCTTTTCAATGCGATAAATACAAGCACCAGTTGAGATTTCGCTTAAAGTACGGCTAAGTACGTATTAAAAAGAACTAAAACTATCTTTACCTAATCATTCAAAATGGTTCAGACTTACTCAAATTAGACAAACTGCAACCAATCAGTTGTTGGGGGTATGCTGGATAAATATGGAAAAAGACAGAAAACCCCACATTTGAAGTGGAATTTCAAAATAAATTTTAGATACCATGGAAGCCATTGCATCCTATTTAATCGTCGATAAGATCTGTGAAAACAATTTTTCATCCATCTATCGCTGCACAAAACATGATGAACACAAGTCCTATATTTTAAAAAAACTACGCGATTACCCTTCCCACAAAGAAATAGCTGATTTTCAAAGAGAGTTTCAAACCACAAAGAATCTGAACGCCAGTGGAGTTATTGATGCCTATGAGATGATTCAGTTTAAAAACACCCTTGTTATGGTTCTGGAAGATATCGATGGTGTTTTTAAACTGAATCATCTCATAGGCATCAATAACTCCACTGGCGTTCAGATTCTTTGTGGTTTGAAACTCTCTTTGAAAATCAGCTATTTCTTT
>JAKSDL010000819.1 GCA_022360105.1 Pseudomonadota bacterium | reverse complement strand
CATACCTGTCCGACCCACAACTGATAAGGGCCGTTTCCTTTTCGAATATCGGTTCCAGTGAATCGTTTTGACAGCAACCCAGATAAATAACGCCGTCAGCCCGCTTCGATTCAATATAGGCGTTCACTACACGGTTAACATTCTCGCGAGGCTGGGAGATGATCAGATCATATTCGTGATCTCCGGCTGCAGCGGTAATACCTTTTAAGACTTCCATAAAAAAAGGATCGGTTACCATATGCCTGTGATGCTCTGACTCCGGGTAGACCAGGGCTATGGTTTGTGAGCGGTTAAGACTCAGCTGCCGTGCAGCCTGATGTGTTTTAAATCGATGCTCGGCAGCTATGGCCTGGATGCGTTTTCGGGTCTTTTTACTGATAACAGGATTGTCGTTCAAAGCCCGGGACACTGTAGACTTGGATACCCCTGCAATCCTGGCAATATCATTTATCGTCTTAACAGGGTTCATATTGCTCTTTGTTGTGAGGAAACCGGATGGTCCTCATAGAAAGTTTGATGTATGTAACAAAAATGCAACCGGTTGCATTTTTGTTACATACATCAAACTTTCTATGAGGACCATCCGGTTTCCTCACAACAAAGAGCAATATGAACCCTGTTAAGACGATAAATGATATTGCCAGGATTGCAGGGGTATCCAAGTCTACAGTGTCCCGGGCTTTGAACGACAATCCTGTTATCAGTAAAAAGACCCGAAAACGCATCCAGGCCATAGCTGCCGAGCATCGATTTAAAACACATCAGGCTGCACGGCAGCTGAGTCTTAACCGCTCACAAACCATAGCCCTGGTCTACCCGGAGTCAGAGCATCACAGGCATATGGTAACCGATCCTTTTTTTATGGAAGTCTTAAAAGGTATTACCGCTGCAGCCGGAGATCACGAATATGATCTGATCATCTCCCAGCCTCGCGAGAATGTTAACCGTGTAGTGAACGCCTATATTGAATCGAAGCGGGCTGACGGCGTTATTTATCTGGGTTGCTGTCAAAACGATTCACTGGAACCGATATTCGAAAAGGAAACGGCCCTTATCAGTTGTGGGTCGGACAGGTATG
>JAKSDL010000282.1 GCA_022360105.1 Pseudomonadota bacterium | reverse complement strand
CCGTGAGGATTTCAAGTTAGATGAAGAAACAGTGTTACTGCACAGCTTTACTTGCGGGTATTATGAAAATCCTCATCAAAAAACATCACGTTTACAGAGAATTTCAGAAAACGCTGAGACGCCTGTGGTTGGAGGTAAAGCTGACAACGAAGACATAGCCGTATCCGGAATCGCTGCCAGGTTTCCCCAGGCAGATAACGCGGAGCAATTCTGGCAAAACCTGGTCAATGGCAAACGATCCATCACCAGGTTTCCTAAAGACAGAGCCGGCAATTCAAGCGATTGGGGAGGTTTTCTGGAGCAAATCGACCGGTTTGATGCGGAACTATTCGGCATTTCCGATGAAGAGGCTCATGCACTTGATCCCCAGGAACGTCTCTTTCTGGAAATTGCCTGGGAATGTCTGGAAAATGCGGGGTATACTGCTGAAGAATTAAAACGTTGCGCTCCCAAAGTCGGGGTTTTTGTCGGGGTGATGTGGAACGATTACCAGTCGGTATCGACAGAATCCTGGTATCAATCCGGGCATGTTCCCAACACCTATTTGCGCTCCTCCATCGCCAACAGGGTTTCTCATATCTTTGATTTTAACGGTCCCAGTGTCGTGATCGACACCTCCTGCTCATCTGCAATGACGGCTTTTCACGTGGCCTGTCAGGCGGTTAAAAATGGCGAATGTCAAGCGGCCATTGTTGGCGGCATCAATCTTCTTGCTCATCCATACCACCACAACCTGCTCAAGGGATTTAACCTGCTTTCCCGGGATGACAAATGTCAGGCTTTTTCTGCGGATGGAACCGGATGGGTAGCGGGAGAAGGAGTGGGAGCAGCCCTGATCACACCTCTGCAACAGGCGAAAGACAATAACAACCATATCTATGGGGTTATTAAGGGAACGACCATCAATCATTGCGGACAAACCAAGCGCTACGGAATTCCCAATTCATCAACACAAGCAGAATCCTTAAGGGATGCTTTATGGCATGCCGATTTGGAGCCAGCCTCCATCAGCTACGTGGAATCACAGGCAACCGGATCTACCATCGCTGATGCTTCCGAAATTCTGGCACTCTCCGACGTATTCCGACATGATCATACAAAGCTTCAGAGTGTAGCCCTGGGATCAGTAAAACCCAATATTGGTCACCTGGAATCAGCGTCCACCATGTCTCAGTTCATCAAGGTGTTGATGCAAATGAAACATGACAGAATTGCTCCATCCATTGACAGTCAACCGCTAAATCCGTTGATGAAAATTGAGAAATCTCCGTTTTATATTGCCGACAAAGCTTGCCGGTGGAGTGATACTTTGAGAGACCATCAGAAAAACACACCTTTGAGAGCGGTCATCAATTCCATCGGTGCCACCGGTTCCATGGGGCATATGCTGTTGGAAGCTTATGATCAGTCTCCAGGGATCCATCCCGAAGAAAAAACGTCCGTTCCTGTGGTGCTGTCGGCGATGTCCCACGGTCAGCTAATGCAATTGACAAAGAAGTTGCTGGAAGATTTGTCCCGTATTAAGAAAGATGAATCGATTTCTCTTGTAAACATCGCTTTTACATTGGCTGTCGGTCGCACACAGATGATAGAACGT
>JAKSDL010000462.1 GCA_022360105.1 Pseudomonadota bacterium | reverse complement strand
TTACCTGGATCATTTGAATGATAACCTTCTCTTTCCGGCAGTTGAGCTCTATTTTAATTCACTAAAGGAAAAACTTGAGCCGATTTTAGGCAGTGATGAAAGAGCTAAAAAGCTACTCGCAAAGAGCGTTGCGGCTGATCAGTGCATTGCCGCCGTTCACGAAGGGAAAATCATAGGCATTCTGGGTGTCCAGACCAAAGATGGTGGGTTCGTAAATCCAAGTTTGAAAACCATGACCAGTATCTATGGAAAAATCGGCGGTGTGATCCGCCTGGCTGGGTTAGCGCTTTTGTATCATCGCACCAAAACCGGCGAAGTCTATGTCGATGGAGTAGCCGTTCATCCTGCTATGAGAGGAAAAGGTATTGGGACAAAATTATTGGAAGTACTGGAATCAAAGGCTTTGGAAAAGCAAATGAAAGTGATCACCCTTGATGTGATCGATACCAATCCAAAAGCGAAAGCCTTGTATAAACGGTTAGGATTTATTGAAATAAAAAAGGAAGATATCCGGCCTTTGAACCGGTTTATTAAACTTCCTTTTAAATCCGTAACGTTCATGGAAAAGATAATCGCATAGCCAATCGTTTGCCATAACCTGCAACCAGATAATCCCTCACATTCTCCACATCAGGCTTATTTAAGTCTTACCCCAAAGTAAACCGCCTTAATCGCTCCGGAAAAAAATACTTACGAAAACAATTAGACTTTTTCAACGTTATTGCGGCTTGCATACTTGCTTTCCATATTTTTATTTAACTGCACGAGAAACCAATCAAATATCGTATTTATTGGATCGTAGCTACTTTCTTAAAACTGAGACGTGCAGTTAGCTTTCTTTTTTATTTGACATTTCAAGAAGTTCCAAATTTATAATCATCTGATCCCATTTTCAATTTCATTTCGGATCTTTTTCATTGGTTTTTGAAATCTAATTAAAAAGGAGTTGTGTTATGAAATGGTCAAAATGTCGAAAAAACTTTCTCAATCTGATTCTTGCAATCCTTTTGGTTACAAGCTTTTGGGGAGCTAATCCTTCCTTTGCTCAAGATATCTCAAAACCCTATGCTCATTCTGCAAAACACTTTGTTTTAGTTCATGGGGCCTGGCACGGGTCGTGGGTCTGGTATAAAATTGCCCCTTTACTGGAAGCTGGTGGACACCAGGTGACCTTGATAAATCTGCCGGCCCATGGCATCGATTTGTCTTCACCAGGTTCGGTTACACTTGAGAACTACACAGAACGGGTCACAAAATTTCTGGACACTGTGGTTGATCCGGTCGTCCTTGTTGGACACAGCATGGGTGGAATAGTCATATCTTCAGCTGCCGAAGCCAGGCCCGGTAAAATCGAAAAACTGGTTTATCTCGCCGCCTTTCTGGTTCGAAATGGCGAGTCAATGATCCAATGGGCTTCCCAAGATACAGATTCTATCACCGGTCAGAATCTTATTGTAGATCCAGTGGCCGGAACGATCGATGTTGACCGGTCCGTGATAGAGGACGCGTTTTACAACACTTCTCTACCTCACGACATCACACTGGCCAGTACACTTTTTAGAATCAATCCACTAGCACCTATTGTCACCGAACTCAACCTGACACCTGCTAACTACGGCAGCGTAAGACGTTTTTATATCAAAACCGAGCAGGATTTTGCCGTCACTCCCTGGCTGCAAAACCAGATGCTTTTAGCCAGCCCCTGTGAGAGCGTTTACAGTATAAATGGGGATCATTCTCCTTTCTTCTCCCGACCTCTGCAATTGACCGCCCTGCTAGTCCTTATCGCCCTGCAGTAGCGTTTAAACCTAAAGCAAGGAAGTCATTGACTTCCTTGCAATCTTTCAAATAATGTTACTTCTGCAGCTAGACGTTTATGACTTTGAAAAAGAAGTCAGAAGTTAGCAAACTTGAAAGTACGAAACTTGAAATTTAAGTAAACGATTCACCTTAGATCAAAGATGATAACACTATCGGGCAGTTGTTTGTGTAAAGAGGTTAGATACACCATATCAGGAGATTCTTCTCAATTTTTTTCTTATACATGTCACTGCAGGGATTGCCAATATGTGACCGGCGGACCACCAAATTCTGCTATTTATATTCCTCAACAGGTAACCATTACCCATGGGGAACCTGGCTGTTATAATTCAAAATCTGACGAGGGGACTAACATAAGAAGATTTTTCTGCAGGAATTGTGGTACTCACCTTTATGGTGAAAGTGAAAAGTATCCCGGGACAGTGGTCATTAAAGTTGGAACATTGGATGATCCGGGTATCTTCAAATCGGAAATGAATGTCTGGGTATCCTCCGCTCAGCCCTGGCATCATATTGATCCTGAATTGCCACGGCATGAAAAAGGGGCTGGGTAGTTTGGAGGCTTTTTACGGTTGATGGGTAACGGAGTTACCTATCCTACAAATTTATTCAAAAAAAGAATCAGGTTGTTCGGAGAATTTATTGATAGTGGGCTTGATGGTCAACATCGCTGTCCATCCTAACGATTAACTGGCAATGAAAAAGCATTGGTTATTTACTTATGGAACGTTTCAGGATCCGGAGATTCAAAGGATTCTGTTTGGTTCAACCCGAAGTGGCAGAAGGGCAAAATTGAAAGGGTGGGCTCTGTTTGCATCGGGAGAGGACGGGTATTTATTCATCAAACCGGATTTAAATGGGTTTGTAAATGGCAGCGTCCTGGAACTCAGTGAGACCGACCTCCAAATTGCCGATCGCTGGGAAGATGTGCCGTTTTACGAACGTGAAAAAGCCGAAATTCACCTGGAAGACGGACCCGAAATGCAGGCATGGATCTATTCCCGCCGCCAGGGGATTGGCACACCCTATGCCGGAGACCGATACAGTCTGAAAGACCGGAAAACGGTTCTGGCAATTGCCAGGGCATCCAGAAAGCACCGTTGATTGCAGAAGAATGGAAAAATTATTGCATTCTTTCGCGACATCC
This sequence comes from Pseudomonadota bacterium, assembly GCA_022360105.1. The sequence goes on along the minus strand of JAKSDL010000462.1, from coordinate 528 downwards.
TGATTCTAATAATTGAAAAGCTCGACATGTTTTTGAAGACCAACGCCCTTAAATTGAGGCAAGGAGAACCCCTTTATGATCAACCTGACAAAAATTCATTACCAAATACCTGCCTTTGCTTGTATCCTATCTATTTTATTATGGATGTCACCACAATTTGCACATGCAGAGCAGCCAAAAACCTGCACTTACAACACCTGGTCGTGGAATACTGAAAAAAAGCGTAGTGAAGGGCATCGCAGGGTTAAAAAAGCTTATAGCGAGATTACCGCTGTAGAGATCGACAAAAGCTCGGGTTGTACTGTCTGTGAAGAAGACCAGGCCTGGATAAAACTCAAGGGAATCAGGATATTCAGGGTTTGCCAGAAATTTAAGGATGATATTGAAACCGCATTAAAAACGATTCTGGATTCCGACTTTCCCCTTTATGAAGTAACTGCCTATCGAGTAGGAAAAAGCAAAGGCCCTGTTGATGAGAATGGATTGAGAACCCAGTTCAGCAATCACTCTTTTGGGACGGCCATCGAT
>JAKSDL010000541.1 GCA_022360105.1 Pseudomonadota bacterium | reverse complement strand
GTTGCTGTTTTACCCACCACAAACCGTATTTGCCCCGGGCATTAAACAGATGAATACCAAGATGGATTATCTTTTGGGTGAGGGGTGTCAGATAGCAGAGTTTCATCAATTTATCATATAACTGATGAATGTCTTTGCTATTGATAATAATAGTTGCTCCATCAGCTTTCAATTTCCATCTTTTTGCTAGAGCCTGGGCGACGGATTCCCCGTCTCTCATGGTTACAGCAGCATGGAAGGGGCCTTTTGGCAGATAGGGATGATAGTATTGAGTTTCCAGGGAATCAACAGCTGCTTTTGCCAGACCGTGACGCCAGGAATCAGAATCAAAGTTTTTTCCTGATTCAGCTTTGTTGATAGGGTAACAGGATATGCCCTCCAAATGCTGTAAGGCTTGATGACAAGCAACAGGACATCCGGAGAAAAAAACCGGGCAAATCCCATACGGTGCCAGGGAGGCTGAAAAAAGCTGGGCTTCAGACATCAGCTCTCCATTAACTTCCAACCTGGCTATACGCGAGGTCAAGGTGTGCGCAAGGAAACCTCCGGAGCCTGACGGGGCATGCATACCAATCATTAAAGCAGCCGTCGCCGGTTTGGGATTTCCTATACCGGGCACAGGGCCGACTTTATAACCATGCACAAGCCTGGCTTTTGGGTTTATGTATTCAGGGATGATATTGTAGCCGGTTCGGTGAAAATCTTTAATCGTGATACTTTCCGCACCTGCGTTAAACAATGCATTAACAACAGCAGATACATCCAATGACATACCAAGACAGGCTTCCGGCCAGCTATCGGTCATAAATGATGACATTTCGTAGTTACGACATAACGAACTACCTTCTATATCTGAAATAATCAGGAAATGCTTGTGTTTGACCGTCATACAAATCGCCAGAGCGGTAGAGTCCAGATTTGAGGAGGCATGAATTTGAGCCATACCTACCAAATATAATTTATTTCAGCAAGGTCTGTGGGCAGGCTTCGTAACATCAAGCAGCAATGAATTGAGAACAAAAAAAGAGATGGAGAAGGTGATTATCACTAATCAAATAGCATGATATATTTGTACATCATGATGTAATGAGAGAAACTTCCCAGCATTACAAATACGTGAAAAATCTCATGGAATCCAAATTGATTTGGCCACGGATTGGGCTTTTTTAAGGCATATATGATTGCTCCCATGGTGTATAACAAGCCTCCGCAGGCCATCCAGAAAACCGCTCCGGGCTGTAAAATCCTGACAATCGGCGCGATCCCTAAAATTACCAACCACCCCATGATGAGATACATGGCAACGGAAATCCATCTGGGTGCCTGAATCCAAAATATCTTTACGAACAGGCCAACGGCTGCGATTCCCCAAACGGCAAAAAACAACTCCCAACCAATTGAGCCTCTAAGGGCAATTAAACAGACAGGCGTGTAAGTAGCCGCTATCATTATAAAAATCATGATATGATCAACTCGGCGCAATCTCTGGATACCTGCTTCGGAGAGAGGCAGCCAATGATAAAGGGTACTGGCC
>JAKSDL010000727.1 GCA_022360105.1 Pseudomonadota bacterium | reverse complement strand
TTTTTCGAGGTTTAATACCTCATTTCAGCTTTTTAATGAAATAAATAATACTACTGTAGCAGGGATTTTTGGAAAAATCGAATTTTTTAATTTAACCAATTTGATCAGGTTTCTATTGAATAGCTATTATTCTGAATTGCCGATTAGGCTACTTGCCCGATAATGGGAAGGGTACAGCCTGGAGCATCGATGCCTAAACATCCATTTTTTGCTCCTTACTGATTTCTTACTTTTTTATCCGCTTCTTTGATGATCTGAGATAGTTTTATTGGGTGGGTAGTCGGTTGCCCTGAAGGTTAATGGGTGATCCCATTTACTCCAGTGTCAGCTCTACTTTGGTGTTGAGGGTGTTGCTTACGGTGCACAGTGACTTTGCCTTGACCAAAAGCTCCTTCGCCAGCTCTTTGTCATCAACAAAACGGCTATCCACAGAGACCTTAAAATTTTCAAAGCGATTTGGTAAATCTCCTGCTTTGGCTGAACTCACCTTGACAAAAAAAGGTTGCAGCGTCACTTTTTTGCTGGCTGCAGCCATTTGCATTGAGATGGCAATGCAACTTCCCAGGGAATAGAGCAGGGAAATGGCGGGGGAGGAAATATCCGGGCTGGCCTGAACTGTCTGCTTGAGTGTTTCAGCAAATTCCAGATTTCCGTTCTGATCCATTTTCACATAAACCGGACCGAAGGACTTGGGTTTGAGCTTTATTTTCATAACGATGCTTGTTTTGGGTTACAATTGCACTCATTTGAATGCTAAATCGGGCAGATATAAAGCGATGGCTGGAAAAACCGAAAGAATCACAACTGAAAATAACAGGATCAGCCAATAAGGTATGGTTGCAATAGCGACTCGACCCAGGTTGACTTCATTGTTGGTGATAGCTGCCAAAACCGAAAGGTTTAATCCTACCGGGGGTGTGACTTGTCCTATTTCGATCATAATGGTAATGATCACCCCAATCCAGATTGGATCGAATCCATACCCTACAAGCAGCGGGAATACCAACGGCAAGGTCATTATCATTAACGAGAGCCCGTCAAATATACAGCCGAATACGACATAGATAACAACGATAACTGCAAAAACGGCATATTTCCCTATTGCTCCGGATGCTGTTGCTTCCAGAATGGTTCGGGGCACACCGAGAATGCTGATCGATTGAGAGAGTATGGTTGCTCCCAGAACGATAAATCCAATAGATGCAAAGACCAATACAGATCTGTAAATTGCCAGCCAGAGATCTTTGGTGGTCAGATCCCCCCAGATAAATGAGATTACCGCCGCAACCACAACACCAACCGCGGCTGCTTCCGTCGGTGTGGCAATTCCCATGATAATGCTGCCCATGATCGCTATAATTAAGATGAGAACAGGCCAGATCTGCTTCATGCCAATCAAAACATCCAAAAACCGGATTTTTTCCGTGTTTTGGGGTGAGATCCAGGGAGATCTCAAACACATGAAAAGGATATAGAGCATGAACAAGCCGCTTACCATAAGGCCCGGAATGATACCGGCTATGAACAATCGACCGATGGAGGTCTCTGTCAGGGCACCGAAAATGAGCAAGGAAAGGCTTGGTGGAATTAAGAGGCCCAATGTTCCGCCTCCGGCCAGGCTTCCCACTACAGCCTCCTTGTCATAACCACGATTAGCCATCTCCGGATAGGCAACCGATCCGACAGCTGCAGCTGTCGACAGGCTTGAGCCACTTACGGCACCAAATATTGTGCAGACAGCAATATTGGAATGCAGCAGTCCGCCGGGGACTTTTTTAAAGACCGGTGTGAATGCCGAGTAGATTCGTTCGCTGATTCCGCTTCGCAGTAAAATCTCACCCAATAAAATAAACATGGGCACGGCACTGAGCACAAAAGAATTAAATACATCCCAGATTGCATCGATAGCCAGGAATGTTGCGCCGTTGACATAAAAATAGAGAATGGTGAGTCCTGTCAAGCCAAGGGCAGCTCCCAGGGCAACACCGGTAATAGCCGTGCCGATCAGGGTTCCGGCCAATGTAGGTACAAGCAATGGTTTAACCTGTGTTAATTGATTGTCGTTTGGCTAAATTATTAGTGATGTTAAGAATTGCCCTTCTCATTGCTCTTTATGAATCCGAATAACCTGGCAATAAATATTGCCAGCATCAACAGGATAGATAAGGGCAGAGAGATCATCCAGGGATAAAGCAGCAACCTGGCTGTCTCCGTTTTGAGGTTGTGTTTTATGGCAAACTGAAGCCAGGGAACAGCTTCAACCAGCAACCATAGGCAAAAAACAACGCCTATGAGGTACGAAACATAAGTGGTGATTTTATAGGCTAGCCTGGACCGGCGCTTTAAGAATTCCGTAAAAATAGAAATTCGAATATGAGTGCCATTCAGCGTTACCATTGGCAGGGCAAGAAACAACGAAACGCTCATCAAGATTCCCACAATCTCTTCGGAAAAAAACAAGGGATAGTTAAAAAACTTTCTCATGAAAACGCTAATCACAATGATCACCACAATCGCAATCATTCCCAGGGCAGCAGTGACGGATAGAAAAAGAGCCAGAAAATGGAACCCTTTTTCTATCTTACGGGATAACTTTGCATCCATTATTGCCCCAGGACTTTCAACACACGTTGTCTATATTCGGGTGCTTTCCCACCCGCATCATCGGCAAGGTTTTTCCATGTAACCTTAACGGCTTCAACGTAAGCATTGCGATCCTTGACCGGGAAATCATCAAGCCAGGTAATACCTTGGGATACGAGCTTTTTCCGTGCTGCCAGTTCTTTTTCATGGTCGTCAGCGTAATGGTTTGTCCGATCCCAGATCTGCTCACCTGCCTTGATAATGGCATTTTGATGGGCTTTGGAAAGCGTTACCCATTTTCGCTCAGACATTCCCAGGATATAGGGACCCGTAGCCATGGGATAAAGATACGCTGCATATTTAGCTACTTCCTGCAGGGAAACAGTATGGGCATATAGCGCAGGATAAACAGCACAATCTACAACGCCTGTTTTAAGGGCAATATACATCTCTTCCTGGGGAATAATCTGGGCGGAAATTCCCAGGCGTGTGAACGAGTCTACCTGATCCTTGGCCCATACCCGAAGTTTCTTGCCTTTGAGATTGGCCAGAGTTCTAATAGGCTCTTTACTGCAGAACACGGATGCTTCAAGCATTGGCAAAGCGACGAATCCGGTAACCTCAATTCCCCATTCCTTAAATCCTTCTTTGTAAATACTACGAACAACCGGTAACACTTTACGCAGTTCCTCTTCTGTTCCAATGGAGCCTTGAACAAACACCGTGGCTAATGCCGGCGAATCACGACCCAGGTAGTTCCCCCAGGCCAAACTCATATCCACGGCTCCCTTGGGTAGAAATCGAAGCACATCCGTATTTTTGAGACCAAGCGACCCACCGCTGTACACCTTAATATTGATTTCTCCGCCGGAGTTTTTCTTAACATCTTCAGCATATTGCAGAAGTTCTTTGGACTCGGGACGGTTTTCCGGCAACGGATTGTTAAATCGCCATTCAGCAGCACCAGCCTGTAACGCCATAAAAGCGATGCTCACCAGACCTATGACAAAAATCAGCAATTTCTTTTTCATTTGGATCCATCCTTATTTAATGTGGTTTCGACATTCCGGATAAGAAAATCACCCTGATTAAAAGTTGCTTTTCAAAAAAAACCAAGCTTGCAAGCAACCCGGGAAAGGCGCAATTACTGCGATTGTTAATACGCCTTCGTAAAATTGAACGTCGGCATTCTCTAACAATCTCTTAATCATGACCTTTTATTCTATTAGACTATTCATAATCCTACAACAACGATAATGGCAGGGGTGACTTTCCCAGCGGGAAACATTGCCGTTTTTCCTTCTTACCAGCAACAAAGGAATATCAGGCAAGCCCTGGTGGCACCGGGAGGGATTGAAACCAAAGTGAATCGCCGGATTTCAGGAATGGATTAGGAGAGGAATCCTTAGCTTTGAGAATTGATGCCGGAAGCCTGGTAGCCAAACTGTTGCTCCATGTTAATCCTTGCATCAACATCCCCGTTTGGATCTACGTTTCAGCTATGTGCATCATTTGCCGGAAACGGGGATTAAGAGCAGGAAGACACAGTTTGCAGGCGTCCGGCATTATCTATCAGTATTTTTTAAAATCACTGTCATCATTTATATCGGAGGGGTCGTTTAATTCTAAGACTATTCCCTCTTGTGCATCTCCGGATCGATTGTTGTCTGCTAATTGATTCCGGGAAAAGGTCAATTTGGCTTGGGGTTCCGGTTTGTCTAATGTCAGAACCTTCTTGTCGCTCACCTTTCTTGAAGATGGGCCGTCAATTTGACGGATCATTTGCTTTTCATCGATTTTGAAAAATTCAATCAATTGATTTAATTGTTCTGCTTGCGCTGAAAGTTCCTCCGCCGTGGAGGCTACCTGTTCTGATGAGGTGGCATTTTGTTGGATTACCGTGTCCAGTTGCTGGATGGCAGTGTTGACTTGATCTGCCCCGGAATTTTGTTCCCTTGAGGCCGCACTGATTTCCTGCACCAGATCAGCTGTTTTCTGGATATCCGGGACCAGATTATCCAGCAGGGCTCCGGTTTCTTCTGATATTGCCATGCTCGCAGAAGAAATCTTATTAATCTCGGCAGCGGCAGACTGTGAATTCTCGGCTAGATTACGTACTTCCGAAGCCACGACTGCAAATCCCTTTCCGTGTTCCCGTGCTCGGGCGGCTTCGATGGCAGCATTGAGAGCCAGCATGTTTGTTTGTCTTGCGATTTCTGAAATAATGGTGATTTTGTTTGCAATCTCTTTCATCGCACTAACTGTTTTCTGGACCGATTCACCGCTTTTCATGGCATCATTGGCTGCCTGGGCTGCAATTTTCTCTGTTTGGTTTGAGTTATCAGTAGTTTGCTGAATATTGGATACCATTTGCTCCATGGATGCTGAAGCTTCCTCAGCTGAAGCTGCCTGTTCCGACGATCCTTGGGAAAGTACCTGTGCCGCGCCATTTAACTGGTTACTTCCGGTCGCGATATTTGCCGAAGCTGCTTTGACCTCTGACGTCACCTTGATCAGGCTTTGCACCATTTTCTGAAATGAAATCATCAGATGATCCTCATCCGATCTTTTTTTGACTTCTACCCGCAAGTCACCACTGGCGATCTGCTCTGACAGGTTTACCAGTCGATTGGAAGAGTCAATTAATTCATTCAGGCTGTTTTTTAAATTGTTATAGTCTCCCTCCCAGGCTTCAGTAATGATACCCGGTATATCTCCTTTGCTTATGCGTTCCACAAGATTTCCTGCG
>JAKSDL010000742.1 GCA_022360105.1 Pseudomonadota bacterium | reverse complement strand
GAGGCTTCTTCTCCCATGACCCTTATTAAACGGCCGCTTTCCACTTCCCAGATCCGCAGTCTGGCATCACCGCTGACTGTAGCCAGAAGTTTTCCGTCAGGACTGAAATCCGACATATGGACAATGCCGTAAGGACCATTCTGCACCACCAGTTCCGTTTGCGAGGTGCTTTTCCCGTTTGTGAGCGGTGAACATGTCATCAACAGTATCAACCAACAAGCAAGTGTCCTGACCATCTGTTTCATCTATCGTCTCCTCGTTTTTCTTCAGCGATTTTTTTCTGTTCCGATCGGGTTTCAACGCCCCGTGTCCCTTGATATACCACCCGGAAGGGCAATCAAACAAGCTTTCGACCCGTGTATCACCTCATCGTAAACACCAAATCAAATCTGTCATCATCCCCTCCATGCCTCAGACCGTATGATGGGTAACTTGTTACCCATCATGGTAGAACTGTAACTTTCGTAATTTCGGCTAACCAGGATCGCAGCACGGAGAACCGGACTGTTTCATAACAGACGTCGGTGGGTCCGCTACGCTTGACCCACCCTACAATCTAACGAATATTCCACATAAATTCAGATAATTAAGGAATAGCAGGATGGGAACTTGTTATCCCTACTGATAAAAACCTTCGTGTCCTTCGTGGTGAATGATCAAGGTCTTCCGGACACCCCTCGTTTGGAAATTCGATTGAGAAAACGCGGAGAGTCGTTTACCATCCGGACTGAAAGTCAAGGCATGGGTGAATTCTTTGAGGGATGGATTGCCAGTTGACCGACCGGCTGCACTAAGGAAGCCCCCCAGAGGGTGATGGTGAATTGGAGCTTAAGGCCTGTATAATGGCTATACAAATTCACCCTTCCATAGTTTCTTCAGAAATTTCTTCCACGGTAAGATGATTATTTTGTCAGAAGTGATTCGCTCGGTGCGATCACAACTAATAACCGCATAGTTTTTAACCAGTCCTTCTTCTTTTAAAGCGCGTATTCCTTTCAGGTGTTTTGTTTGAACGGATTGTGAGCTCTTGATTTCGATTGCCCATTGGTTTCCTAATATTAAATCTACTTCGTATTGCGAGGTTGATCGCCAATACTGCATTTTTAGGTTCTTTCTAAAATAGGATATATAGGCCCGAACTTCCATCATTATGAAGTGCTCAAACGCTTTACCAAACAATTCAGATTCATTGAAGATCTCTCCCCTGTTTGCCAAATTATTCGTAACACCTACGTCAAACAAGTATAGTTTTGATCGGGATATGGCCTTTCTCTTTTTTGTTTTGGTAAATGCTTGAAGTTGAAATGCAACAAGGGTGTCTTCAAGTACCTGAATATAGTTTTTAACTGTATTGGAAGTAACTCCGCAATCACTTGCAATCGACTGGTAAGAAATCTCTTCACCATTACTTAAGGCTATCAGTTCCAAGAATTCGGAAAACTGGTTAACATTTCGAGCAAGTGCTTCATTTTTTATTTCTTCTTGCAGGTATAGCGCTGTATATGCGTTGAGTTCTTCAACATGATATTCACTTTGATAAATGGCCGGCAATCCCCCTCTGTTCAGATAAGTCAGCAAATCAAAATCTGTTATTTCAGGGAATGTTAATGGATGCAATTCTGCCCACCAGGCTCTTCCTGCCAGCAGATTGGCACCACCTCGCTTTAATTTTCGAGCACTGCTGCCTGTTAACAGGAATGTCAGTCCCCGTTCTTCTATTAGTCGATGTACTTCATCGAGTAGGATCGGAAGTTTTTGGATTTCATCTACTACTATGATATCATTGAGTTGCTGTTCAGAAAGTATGGATGGATTTCTTAAATAATCTCTATAGTTTTGACTATTCAATAAATCGATCACAAGAGCCTTCGCAAAAGACCGCTTAATCAATGTTGTTTTGCCTGTTCCTCTAGGTCCAAAAAGGAAAAAAGACTTTTTTTTCAACAGGTTATTTAAATTTAATACCCTTTCATATATAGTATATTTTTTCATAATTAGAAATATAATTTCGTTTTATCATGATATTCCGTAATTAAGTTTCGGTTTATCATAAAACACCCCTGGTCTGCTGTCAAATAACAGAATCAGGTTTGCGTCCATCAAGTAGTTTCGGATCGACCAATGACAACATCAGGGTAATTTGAGTGCTGTCCCTACGAAACTTTGAAGGTGCCGAAGGCATTAAATCACTGGCTACTATCTTTCGCTTCTACGGAACATGCAATCGGTCTGATTTAGTGGATTAGGGCAACATCCCAAAAAGATGGCACAGCAGCAGGCAGCAGATAAATGATCCTCGTAATAGGGTTTTTGCCGCTGTGAAGGAGGACACACAAAGGTTAACCGGGTAAATCCAATCGATTTTCTTCAGGAGGGCAGAATGACCTGGATTCAAAGACAAATGCAGGAGGATACAAGTTCAATTCTCTGCATTTGCCTTCATCCCGATTAATTTTCAATTAAAATATACGGGGCAAGATTCACACGAGCGTTGGCGGAAGCACCGTAATAGTTGGTGTAGCTCCGGCCTTTTTCCAGGGTGTAAAAAACATCCACATAATCATCGTTATTGGTGAACCATTCGTCCGGCATGGCCTGGATGATTTTGTTGGCGATTAAGACCAATCCCGAATAAGGTGCAGTCTCAGGGAAGGTTGCCATGATTTCGGCGGTCGCGTTTAAGATAACGTCAATTAGTTCCTGGTAGTTGTAGTTGTCGTCTTTTTCGTACAGCACGACATTAGCCGCAGCATATCGATACTGGCTCCAGAAAATCAGGATCTGATTCGGGTAATAGGTGGTGTCTGCGTAGTCCAGGTATGGCATGTCCACAATGGTAACCTGGGCTTCCATCTGATTTGGCTGGACTCCGGAAACAATGGCATACACCTCTGCTCTCCCTGAAATCCACGGTTCCATGTCATCTTTTAAACGAATGGCATTGAGCTTGGTGGTTTCAATATTGCCGGTTGCTGCTGTATAATTTTCCACCGGAACGGACTGGAGACCGCTTGCTCTCAAGGCGTCATTTACCATTGCCACTCCGGCTGCCAGATCTTTACGACTGTTGATTCCAACCACAAGAACCGGTTGATCCGGCTCTTCATACGGGTCAAGCAGATGCAGTCTGCCATCTTGATCGAAGGCTTCGATGTATTCCCAGTCTTTTTCGTTTCCTGAAGGTACGTAGGCGGTTAAAACATCAGCTTTTGACCCTGATTTAAAATCCTTCATGGATTTTTCAGGCAAGGCGAGTCGAACTTCCAGCAGCTCATCTGCATAATTCTCAATACCTTTTGCCTGTCTGATTCTTAAATCCAGGGTGGAAAGCATTTTCTGAAAACTTCTATTGCTTCGTTTGCTGATTTGCTTTGTTGCCAGGGCCTGCAAGGAGATGCTGGTTTGCTTCCCTGTGATCCGGTTCTTGAGTTGGGTATAAAATCCTTGGTCAGACAGTCTGGTGGCAAAAGAAATCGCCAGTTCCCGCTTGTAGGCATCGAAGTTTTTTAAGTTGAGAGATTCGTTACTCAGGCCATTGAGCAGGTTTGTGTTTCCAGCGATAGCACTGAATGAGATACTAAAAGAGATAAACAACAATAGAAATGTTTTGATCCGCATAATTTCCCCCTTTTGATAATTGAGTGAACTAAAGCTTTAACAATAATTAAGCTCTGTTATAAAAAATGCTTCTACATATTTAAACAAATGGACAAAACCAAATCTACAGCCCAATAATTATAGACGAAATGTCTACTGGATTTTTCGTAAATCTTTGTAAATTTTAACTTAATCGCACTATAACTATTTACCACAAAGACACAAAGCTCACGAAATAAAGGAAAAAAATCGCTCTTTTGCAATGTGGCAGGTAGACAAGATGTTATCAAAAAACCAGCCGCTTATCCTTTTTTTGATGAGGTGCAGAATGTATTTCTTGATAGCTCTGAGGATCTCTTTTTATTTCAGAGGTATATCGATGAATTTAAACATAAGAATTATCCATGTTTAATGGTATTTTCTGATTATAAATGATTGGCATCCCAATCTGGAAAACCTTTAAGTCCAGGGTTATCGTTATTGATTTTCTTCCAAGTGGTATTAAGCTCCGGAGGAGCGGTATAAAGTAGCCAGCGGTTTTCATCACCGGCTACTATCTGTCGCTCCTCCGGAGCTTTTGTTAGGTTAAGTTTATTGCATTTGGGTAGGATCACAGGGCAATGTTATGGATTGTTTTCATTTTAATAATCAACAACCAAATGATAATTGCGAGTGGCTAATCATGCTGGATAAATCCCCCGGTGGTTTATCCAAAATCAAATAACAGCTCTTCCAATTCGATCTATAGAATTGACTGCGAACCATTTATAATCAGATAGTATTT
>JAKSDL010000654.1 GCA_022360105.1 Pseudomonadota bacterium | reverse complement strand
ATATCACTCAATCTGTAAACCTGCAAAGGGAAGCAAAGAACAGTCCCTATGCTTCCCTTGACAAAACGCTAATAATGTTACACAATAATAATCATTCATCTTTTCCTAAATTACTCAGCAATTTTATATATTTTGAAACTTTCTAATTTTGCTAGTTGCTCAGTAAGCATTATTCCGCTTAACTGGATACTTAAATCTTCAGATTCTTCCGGTAGAGTGTACCAATCTTTTGAAAATAAACCATTGTTTTGGGCTCTTCCCCTTTCCCATAAACTTTCTCCGTTTAAATATACAAAATTGATATATTTAGTTTTTGGTTCTGTCTGGATCAACATTGAAAAATAACGGATAAAAATTCCTTTAAACAAACCACCATCTCCGTCCCCTTCGCCAATGAGTACACCGGTATCCGGGTTAACAAGAAGATTCATGGCAGCATCCGCTGTTTTATGTGCATATTGCAGGTATTTTTTTTCATCAGTTACTTTGTATAGTTCTAATGAAGCGCCTATATAAACACCCTGACAATAGGTAAATCTCCAATCTTTGTCAATTTTTCCATCTCCCAACCTATTGATTCCATCCCATATTATGCCTGTTTCGCTATCAACAAGGTGCTCATTTTGCCAATCAAATATTTTTATGCCCCATTGAAGGTCTGCTTCATCGTTGAACTCTTTATATAATCTAGCCGCCAATATAGCTGCCGGCATGTTTGCAGGTGTATTTTTATACTCCGGCGTATCAACCTTCCATGAGATTCCACCACCATAATGGTTATTCCAGCCTAGCTTAATGGTATCCCACAAAAGGAATACTGCTTCCTTATAGGCTTCTTTATCAGTTATTTGATATGCCCTGAGCAAAGCCAGAGCCATCCATTCCATATCGTCATAAAACTCATTCACAATAGAAAAACCATTTAACATATATACATTTTCATATACTTGTTCAAATCTTTCCAGATATTTTATATCTTGCGTTCTTTCATATCCATCCAAAAGCACATCCAACACGTGAGCTTGCCACCAATAATGAAACCGGTTTTTTGGATTGTTCGCATCTAAAGGATAGATGGCATTCATCATCTGAGTGTTTTCATTCCAGAATAACGAAACCAAATCTTTTTGTGCCTGTTCGGCCCGTTCATTCCAAATATTTAATTTTTTTTGATTT
>JAKSDL010000871.1 GCA_022360105.1 Pseudomonadota bacterium | reverse complement strand
GATTCAAAAACTTCATAAGCTGTTCTTAACTCTTGTTGAACCCATCAGGCCGGGTCGCAAATACCCTCGGAAACCCAAGTTTAAAGGGCGTAGCTTTTATACAAGTTACAAACCGATACGTTAAGTTAACGACATTAGATAACCGATAACCGTAGCTACATATTCCGTCTGTACTGTCCTCCCACGTCATTTAATGCCCTGGTAATCTGGCCCAGGCTGCAGGTTTTTACGGTCTCCATCAGCTCAGCAAACACATTTTCTCCTTTTAGAGCTGTTTGCTGCAGTTTTTCCAGGGCGACCGGAGACTCGTCTTCATGCCGTTTGTGGAAGTCAGCCAGGCGTTTCAGTTGCGATTCTTTTTCCTCTTCGGTGGCACGTGCCAGTTCAACGGCACCGGCTATGGATTCGAGATCGGAATTTTTGTCCTGGAAAGTATTGACGCCGACAATCGGATACTCGCCGGAGTGTTTTAACATTTCATAATAGATTGACTCCTCCTGGATTTTTCCTCGCTGGTAGCCGGTTTCCATTGCCCCTAATACCCCGCCACGGGCTGTAATACGATCAAATTCCATCAGAATCGCCTCTTCCACCAGATCGGTCAATTCCTCTACAACAAAGCTTCCCTGGTTCATGTTTTCGTTCTTTGCCAGGCCCCATTCGCGGTTGATGATAAGTTGAATGGCCAGGGCTCTTCTTACAGACTCATCGCTGGGAGTGGTAATAGCTTCATCGTAGGAATTGGTATGCAGGCTGTTGCAATTGTCATACACCGCACAAAGTGCCTGCAAGGTAGTTCTGATATCGTTGAATTGAATATCCTGTGCATGCAGGGAGCGTCCCGATGTTTGAATATGATACTTCAACATCTGGGAACGTGCCGTTCCGCCATACTTTTCTTTTAGGGCGATGGACCAGATTCGTCTGGCAACGCGACCGATAACCGTATATTCGGGGTCCATTCCGTTGGAGAAGAAAAAGGAAAGATTGGGAGCAAAGGAATCAATTGGCATTCCCCTGGAAAGATAATACTCCACATAAGTGAATCCGTTTGCGATGGTGAATGCCGTCTGAGTAATAGGATTCGCCCCGGCCTCTGCAATGTGATATCCGGATATGGAGACCGAATAAAAGTTTCTGACGTTTTGCTCGATAAAATATTGCTGGATATCTCCCATCATCTTCAGGGCAAAATCGATGGAAAAGATACAGGAATTCTGCCCCTGGTCTTCTTTCAGTATATCCGCCTGAACCGTGCCCCTGACATTCTGCAGAACGTCGGCTTTGATCTTGTTGTACTCATCGGCGGAAACCTTAGCACCCTTTTCGGACGTTCTCTTGGCAACTTCCTGATCGATGGCTGTGTTTAAGAACATTGCCAGAATGATTGGTGCCGGTCCGTTTATTGTCATGGACACGGAAGTAGTCGGAAAGCAAAGCTCAAACCCGTCGTAAAGCGTTTTCATGTCATCCAGTGTACAAATACTGACACCGGATGTTCCGACCTTACCGTAAATATCCGGTCTTTCCTCCGGGTCAAATCCAAATAGTGTCACGGCATCAAAGGCTGTGGACAGTCTTTTTGCTTCATAGTTGGCTGAAAGAAGTTTGAAGCGTCTATTGGTCCTGGCAGGATCTCCCTCACCTGCAAACATCCGGGTAGGATCTTCACCGACTCTTTTTAAGGGAAAAAGACCGGCTGTGTAAGGAAAGTAACCAGGCAGGTTTTCCGTTCTCATAAAACGGTAAATCTCACCCGGGTCCTTGAATTTGGGCAGGGCAAGTTTGGGTATTTGGGTATGTGATAATGATTCGGTGTAGAGGGGCAGACGGATTTCTTTACCCCTGACTTCATACACCAGTTCTTTCCCGGAGTATTTTTCTTTAACTTCCCTCCATTGCTCAAGAACCTGTCTACTTTCTTCAGTGATTTGTTCAGCGGCTTGTTTTAATTCTTCTTCCAGTGCGGCAGGTGTTTTGGAAGCACCCAGCATGTCTTTTGTCTCTTCAAGATGCCAGGCTTTTCGTATCAGATCGGCTTGCGATGAGGTTTCCTCATGATACATGCGCACTGTTTCGGAGATCTCTGAGAGATAGCGGACGCGGTCAGGGGGAATGATGATCGTTTTGGAGGTGGAGGTTTTACTGTTTGTCCTGGGGAGACTGGATTTAAACTCCTGTCCGGTTTTTTCTTTAATTTTGTCGAGAATCGCATGATAGAGAGATGTCACGCCGTCGTCGTTAAACTTTGAGGCGATAGTGCCATAAACGGGCATGTTTTCCAGCTTTTCACCGAACGCCTTCAGATTTCTCTGTACCTGCTTGCGGACATCCGCAACGGCATCATCTCCACCGCGTTTTTCGAATTTATTGATCACAACCAGCTCAGCGTAATCCAGCATGTCAATTTTCTCCAACTGGGAGGCGGCTCCGAACTCACTCGTCATCACATAAATTGGTATATCCACAATATCGATGATATGGGAATCACCCTGGCCGATGCCTGCGGTTTCCACGATGATGATATCAAAACCCGCAGCCCTGACGGTGTTAACAACGTCGTTGAGATTTTCCGGGACTTCGGTATGGGATTTACGCGTGGCCAGACTGCGCATGTAGACCCTGGAGTTGCCAATCGAGTTCATGCGAATCCGATCGCCAAGCAGGGCTCCGCCTGTTTTTCGTTTGGAGGGATCACAACTAACTATGGCAATAGTCAAATCCTTGAAGTCGTTTAAAAAACGAAAAATCAACTCGTCTGTGAGTGATGATTTCCCGGCTCCACCGGTTCCCGTAATTCCCAGAATTGGTGTTTGACTGGCTTCAGCTGTTTTGATCAGTTTTTCTTTTTCTACTTTTAATGCGGGATCTTTTTGCCAGTTGCCGTTTTCGATGGCGGTTATCAGATTAGCGAAAACGGACTTGTTATCCGGACTTAACCGACCCAGGTCATAACCGTTTTTTGGTTTGATGGGAAAATCCATTGCCTTTATCATATGTTCTATCATCCCAACCAGACCCATGTTTGTGCCATCTTCCGGTGAATATATTTTAGTCACACCGTACGATTCCAATTCCTTGATTTCTTCAGGAACGATAACTCCGCCGCCACCCCCAAACACTTTTACCTGGTCCGCACCTCTCTCCTTCAGCAGGTCCACCATGTATTTAAAATACTCGACGTGGCCCCCCTGGTAACTTGATACTGCGATACCTTGAACATCTTCCTCAATGGCAGCGTCAACAATATCCAGAACAGAGCGATTGTGACCCAGGTGAATTACCTCGGCTCCTGCATCCTGCAATATACGACGCATGATGTTTATGGAGGCATCGTGCCCGTCAAACAATGCTGTGGCTGTTACAACCCTGACATTATTAACCGGTTTATAAATCTGTTTTTGTGTGGACATGTTATTCCCCGATAAAGTTAACATTTTAACTACTTGCTGTCTGAATTAAGTCGTCTAATTAATTGTATTCACTTACAGCGACCGTGACTCCCGCCTGAATTCTCAATCCGTTCAAATAGTTTTTCAGCTGAATGGATGTCTGTTGCCAGATATTGGCGTCTCTTGATGCCGTGTAAATGGCCGAGGCACCGTTAAGTGAAATCACGATGAAACTGGCTATATCTTTATAGTTAAGGCCGGGTTTTAGCAGGCCTTTTTCGCCGGCTTCCTGCAACCAGTCTCTCATTAATCTGGAAAACTGCACGTAGCCCTTCAAAATCTGTCGACTCATGCTGGCAGACTGCCCCGACAATTCAACCAGCATATTGAGAAAAAAGCAGCCCCCTTTGAAAACATCAGCTCCCAGGTAATCCCTCATGTCGTTTTCAATCAACTGCTCAATTCGTTCAATGGGATCTTCAATTTCCCTGATGCCCCTGAAAACCCTGGCTCTCCATATGGATACAGCTTTTTCATATACGGCTTTCCAGATCTCTTCTTTGGATTTGAAATGACCGTATAGCCCACCTTTAGTGAGATGTGTGGCATGCAGGATATCGTTGACAGAGGTATTGTAATACCCCTTCACCGAAAATAGCTGTAACGCTTCCTCAACAATATTTTTTCGGGTCATGTGACCCTTGGATGATTTCATCTGATTTCCGATCTGTTTGATTAGAGAAATATACCAACCGGTCTTTTTTTATTATGATAACCCGAATCCTGTCAACTGGAAAGTAGTTTTTGATCGATGATTTTTCATGACACCAAGCCTTGCCGGACAGGAATTCGGGGGCAGAATAAGATAACCGCAAATGTGAAATTCGCATCAAGGCGATAGGAATTTGATTGTCGAACGGTAACGCCAGGACTATCCTGTAACACAAATCACTGGCATACATTCATTGGTTTGACTTAAGGCACTAACGACATCGTTAAGAAAAATTAAAAAAAATTAGTATTTATTCACCACGAAGACACGGAGGACACGAAGTTTTTAATTTAAAGGGCTTTAAGCACAAGAATCAGAGAGCGTTGTAAAATTTGTCGTTAATTCTCTTCCATCGTTTATTGATATTTTTTGCACTTAACATCGTCAAAAATCCTCACCGCTGGCGGGTTCTATCTCATTTTTTATCTTTGCTTCGTGAACTTCGTGTCTTCGTGGTGAATAGTTACAAAATTCATAACCAAAAACCAAGCGGGGTTAGAACTTGTAAGATGAAATTTTTATTAGCTCGAATGCATTGTTTGTTCGTCTTTAACCGTGGAGAATAGAGAGTTCTAAACAAAGGCATTGCACCACAAAAAGGATATCGGTTAGGCCAATGAAACTTCTTAGAATTATCGCCGTAGCGGTTTTATCATTTTATATTCTGCTGAGCTCTGAAAACCTGGTCGCTGTCGAGGTTGATATCCTGTATTTTGAACGCCCGCCTTATTATCTGACTGTTGGAAATGAACCTGCAGGTTTTTTGAATGATTTAACAAGACAGCTGTTTACCGAAGCTAACATGGAATTTAATTTTTACTCGATGCCGCCAAAACGAATCATCAAAACGATTAAAAACGATCGTCAGCTTTCTTGTTCACCTGGTTGGTTTAAAAATAAGGAAAGACAGGGATTTGCCAAGTTTACCCTGCCGTTTTACCAAAACCTGCCCATGGTGATCTTGTCCCACCGTGGACACAGCAAGCTGATTTCAAGCTACAAGAAAGTAGAATCTCTGATAAAAAACAGAGAGATGATTCTTGGAAAAATGGCGGCCTTTTCTTACGGGCAGTATCTTGACGATCTTATCGACCGTCATCAACCGAAACAGCTCATTGTAAAATCATCTCAAAAACAGCTGATCAGATTGCTGAATCAAAACAGGATCAGTTACATCTTCATCGCCCCCGAGGAGGTTGATTCGCTTATCGATTTGGTTAAATTGAATCGAAAAGATTTTGTCAAACATACATTGCCAGGTCTGCCTGAAGGAAACAAACGTTACCTTATGTGCAGCAAAGGCCTGGAGGATAAGCACATTTCCAGACTGAACCGGTCAATCAAACGTCTGGTGCCGACTGTTATCTGGTCGGACTAGCATCAGTTTCAGGCGTAAACTTCCATATCCATTTTTTTTTTTTTTTTTCTTTATACGTCCAAACAATTCAAATCAACATAAAGCAATACCTGCCAGTTTGTTTTTCAATAAGCAACGAAGCATCTCCAGCGATTTGATTCTGGCATTGGCGGGTATTATGGTTCTCGCCACTGTATTGGTGACGGCTGTGAATTATTGGCTGGTTGCCGATTGGGAAATGGAAGAGCTTGAGCAAAAAGCAGACAATTACATTGAGCATTTGGTTGAGAGTTTGGAACTGTCTCTTTGGACGATAAACGAGGAGCATATCCTTAAAATTGCAGAATCATACTATAATAATGAATTGGTCGCCAAACTTCGAATTACCGAAGGTTTCAGCAGTAAGGCCTTATTTGATCAGGAAAAGGAATTTGAGGGTTTGCAATTGATTGAACGCAGTTCCGATATTGTTCATGATGGCCTGGTTATCGGCAATGTCGAAATATCCCTGACACCGAATTTCTATCAGGAGCAACTCTCCCATATCATGCGCACCAGCCTGATCACCGCCTTGGTCATTATTTCAAGCATGATTGTGATGACCAGCATTATTTTTCGACTGCTTTTAGCGAAACCTCTATCACTTTTAATAGAGGGAACCAATGCTATTGGTGAGTCTGATTATCAGTTTACCGAAAAAACACATAAATATCGGGAAATCGACTCTGTCCTGGCAAAATTCAGGGAGATGGGGAAAAAAGTACAGCAAAGAGAAGCGTCTTTGCTGGAAATGAATACCCGTCTGGAAAATGAGATTCTGGAAAGAAACTCAGTGGAAAAATCATTAAGAACCAGCGAAGAACGATTGCAGTCAATCATCAACAATATGGGATCACTCTTATATCTAAAAGATCCTGCTGGAAAGTACCTGCTGATTAACAATCGATTTGAAAAGGAATACGGCATCGCCAGGGATGAAATGATCGGCAAGGATGACTATGCTTTGTTTGGGGAGGTAACAGCTAAGCTGGTGAGGAAAAACGACGATCTGGTGTTGAAGAATGGCAAAGCCATGCGTTTTGAAGAAGTGATCGAAAGGCCGGGCAAAGCCAAGGTTTACCTTTCCGTTAAATTTCCCCTTCGTGAAGCGAGTGGCGAGGTTTATGCAGTTTGCGGCCTTTCAACCGATATTACCGAACATAAAAACATTCAAAGGAGAATTTCCGAAGCTCTGGAATTCAACGAAAAAATTATTTCGGAATCACCAATAGGCATAAGTATTTATCATGAAACCGGTGTTTGCATCGCCGCGAACCAATCGCTTGCAAGCATGGTTGGCACGACCCGTGAGGAATTGAGAAAACGGAACCTGTTTGATGATGATGTCTGGAACAACCGGATTTTGCTCGATATTGCCCGCTCAGCTGTCAGCGATCAGAAAAAGAAGCGGACCGAAATTAAATCAATTTCCCATTTCGGTCGATCGATGGCCCTGGATTGCCATATCGTCCCTTTCCATTCTGCAGGCAAAAAGCATATCCTCTTCATGGCAGTGGATATCAGTAAACGGATTCGGGCTGAAGAAGAATCGGATCGATTGCGTCTGTTTTTGAATAACATTATTGACTCCATGCCTTCCATTATCGTGGGTGTGGATCTGGAAGACCAGGTAACGCTCTGGAATGTTGAAGCGGAGGTTCACACCGGGTTACCTTCGGAAGTCGCTGTGGGACGACAGCTTTCGGACGTGTATCCGTTGCTTTCCAAGGAAAAAAACAGGTTCAGGGATGCCATTGAAGAATGCAGACCTGTTGAAGTGCCCAGGATGGTTGTGGGTGAGGAAAATGGCAAACACTATTATGACATGGTGATTTATCCCCTGGTTACCAACGGTTTGGGTGGTGTGGTGATGCGGATTCATGATGTAACCGAGCGGGTACGATTGGAAGAGTTGATGGTGCAATCGGAAAAAATGATGTCCATTGGAGGACTGGCAGCAGGGATGGCGCATGAAATCAACAACCCTCTTGCGGCTATTCTGCAGAACGTGCAGCTGCTGCGTAATCGACTGAGTTTTGGAATAGCAAAAAACCAGAAAGTTGCAGAAGAACATGGCATTTCCATTGAGGCAATCGAGCAATACATGGGAAGCAGAGGTATTTTCAAAATGATCGATGCGATCCTTTCCGCCGGTCAACGTGCTTCCAAAATCGTAGAGAACATGCTTAATTTCAGTCGAAAAAGCGATACACGTTTTATTAAGCACGACCTGGCGGAATTGCTTGATCGAACCATAGAGCTGGCGGAAAACGACTATGATCTTAAAAAGAAGTACGATTTTCGACAGATCAACATCACCAGGGATTATGATGCTAACCTCCCCAAAGTTGCCTGCGAGGGAAGTCAAATTCAACAGGTGTTCTTAAACATCTTAAAAAACGGTGCCCAGGCGATGGGCGATGTATGCAGGTTGGATCGGCAACCTTCCAGGTTTTTACTGACGACGTGGTCGGAAGCAAATGTAGCATGCATAGCAATTGAAGATAATGGGCCGGGAATGGATGAAGAAGTGCGCAAACGGGTATTTGAACCTTTTTTTACTACCAAGGATGTAGGCATAGGCACTGGTCTGGGACTTTCGCTTTCTTATTTCATTGTCACCAAAAATCACAATGGTCATATGAGTGTGGAATCAAATCCTTTTAAAGGGACCAGGTTTATCATTCGACTTCCCATCGATCAAACCAACGAACCCTGATCTTGTCATTAATCACTGCCCAGCTTCTTCACGGGAACTTTCTCTGTCGACATCCATGTGCTACATCTCGGAAACGCCGGTCTAAACAAAACCGGGTAAGCGAAGGTTTGGTCCAACATGCTGAAGTCTATTGGTTAAGCGGCGTTTTTGCGAATAAGTTGAAAGGATGCCAGCTACACTACGCTTTTCGAAGTTCGGATCAATCATGTTAAAAATTTCCCACAAACTACTTCGATTCTTTTTTATGATATTTCGGCCTGTGATGACTTCTCTAAAAGGCACCAATTAGTGTCGCAAGAGGCTGCTAACTCCCCGTAGATTCTGGGCAAAATTGACATCGCGCCGGTTAACTGCTAAAATAGGAACCTAAAGACGTATTTTTATTTTTGATCGCAGATCAGCACCTTTATATCGACTCATATTTATATTTATCTCCTGCGTTTTTTTGTAATCAACTTTACAATTTTCGGCCAGCGTCAATTCAGTCCGCATATGCTTCCAATCCTGTATTCGCGGGCTATGCAAAATGTCAAACCATTGAACACGGTTTGAGTGACTTTTTTCAAAAAGTACAAAGGAACACGTTATGAAAACTGATAATACAGCTGAAATAATGGAATTGTTGCGTACCAAGGAAGGTACGGATGGAATTTTCGAACACGCTGATTTGGAAAATGCCAATCTTAAGAATGCCAATTTAAAAAATGCCAGTTTTGAAGGTGCCAATTTGAGGGATGCTGATTTGTCCGGTGCCAATCTGAAAGGGGCTAATCTGAAAGATATCGATGCTCACGGAGCTGATTTTTCGGGCGCTAATTTTGAAGGTGCTAATCTGGAGCATGCTGATTTTTCCCATGTGGAGATTTCCAATGCATCTGCAAAAAAGGCCAACCTCAAAGAAGCTAATTTCAGAAGTGCTGAATTGGTGAATACTTCCCTGATTAACTGCAACCTGACGGATGCGGATTTTTCTTACTGCAATTTAAATGGTGCTGATCTTTCCAAATCATCAATGGCAAATTTGTCGCTGCTGAGAGCCAATCTTTCTTTTGCCGATCTCACAGATGCCGATTTAAGCGATGCCAATCTCAGGGATGCTAATCTTTCTTTTGCAAAATTAAACCACGCCAACCTGGAAAATGCCGATATCAAAGGCGGCGAACTGGTTAATACCGAGTTAGCTTCTGCGGATTTGAAAAATGTCAACCTGGAAGGGGCAAATCTGAAAGATGCTGATTTTTCCAATTCAGATCTAACAGGAGCCGAATTAAAAGATTCCATCTGCAAAGGCGCTAATTTCAAGAATACTACCAAATAACCAGGTTTTTTTTCTATCATGCCTGAAAGGATTGACCCGATAGGTCAATCCTTTTTTTTTCTCTTCTATTGATATCAATTGCCAAACTTTCCAATATTGTTTGTTATTTTTGTTGTTTGAGATTAAACTGAAAGCTTTATAAGATTTAGGTAGGAGTGTAGATTTTTTCCGTTGGGCGGATTTAAATTCAGTATATCAATTGTTTTCACTAAAGCAGGAGCTGTAAGATGGCCCATGATTTTAATAGAATTTTGTTCACCACCGATTTGTCGTCACGATCCAAAGAAGTGTTTGACTATGCGGTTAGCCTCGCCATTAAATCCCATGCGAGCATTTTGATTCTTCACGTTATTGAGGACGAATCATCCAGAACTAAAGATATTGTGGTCGATATGATCGGCGATGAGGCATACGAAAAGATTCAACAGGAAAATGAATCTTATGCTCGCAATATTCTAGTGGGAAAACAAAAGCAGGTACCGATTATCAAAGATGCCCTGGAAAAACTTGGTCAGAGAGCGGCCTCGGAAGAAGGTCTGGAAGGTGACAAGCCACTCGTGGAAGGAGTGACCATCCGTATGGGAAAGATTGTAGATGAGATCCTTGAGGTTTCTGTTGAAGCGAGCTGCGATATGATTGTGATGGGGCATCATCAACGTAGTCTGCTTACCAAGGCTGTTGTCGGAAGCACCACTCGTGGCGTTATGCGCAGGGCAAAAATGCCTGTGTTTCTGGTGCCCCTGGATGCCTAGTTGTTTAAAGTTACCGCGCCCGAAGATTGACAGTCGTATATTAACACATTGAGATCAAAGGGTTTCATTGTGTCAATTGGACGCTTCAAATTTATCCTGCCAGGGAAGTTTGTGCTTCATTGTATTTGGCCGCTTCCCAGCCAAGGATAGCCTTTTTCCTGAGAGGACCTTCCCCGTAATTACCGAATTCACCCATTTTTCTTATCACTCGATGACAGGGGATTAAAAATGGAATCGGGTTCTTGCCTATTGCTGTCCCTACAGCGCGAACAGCCCCCGGATTGCCTATATGCCTGGCTATGTCTTCATAGGTCACGGCAGCTCCAAAAGGAATATGAATTAATGCTTCCCAGACCTTGATCTGAAAGTTGGTTCCTTTGACAAACAAATGCAAGGGAGCCGATTCCGATTCAACATTGATACGAAAAATCTGCTCAATGTAAGGTTGTGTCTCTTTGTGCGACTCTTTAATTGTTGCCATGGGCCACTGTCTGTTTAAGGATTCCAGCATGTCTGATTTCCGGGTCTTGACAAAACTAAGCCCACAAATTCCACGTTCAGTGACGGATAACAGGCACTCTCCGAAGGGAGATGGATGAAATCCGTAGAAGATTGTCAATCCCGATCCCTTTTCTTTGTATTCACCCGGTGTAATGGCTTCACATTTTACAAACAGATCATAGAGCCGACCAGGGCTGGATAGTCCGGAATCATAGGTAACATCCAGCAGACTGCGGGGCGATTGCAACAATTGTTTCGCATATTCCTTGGTGACATACTGCAGAAATCTCTTAGGGCTGATTCCAACCCATCTGCTGAACAATTTCTGAAAATGGAACTCACTCAAATTGGCACTGGCTGCGATCTCCCCTAAAGAAGGCTGCTGTTTGAAATTACCTTCCAGATACTGCAACGCCTGCTCTACTCGTTCATAATCCTGAAGTGATTGCTCAAATTGGTCCATGATCCGCTCCGTTTAAAACTGGTGACGCATGAGTGTTCTTTTATACAATCTCAGTTTTAAAGAGAAAGCCAGGTTCAGGCAACCCGATTCTTGTGATGGTGATTTTTTTACAGTTTTTTAAAAATCAGTAAGTTCGACCTTGATGATTATTTGAATACGATCCAAATTCGTCGTGCTCGTTAAACGTATCAATATGATGCTCGAGTTATAATCCCGCGATGGGCAGGCTACGCCGCCCCATCCTACAGGATATACCAAATGAGAATCTGAACTTTAATCTGCAGGAAATGTAGGATGGGCAACTTGGTTGCCCATCAGGCGAAATAAGAATATAAACTTTAATCCGGAGTTCTTGAGTTCTTCCATTGAAATAAAATCGATTGCTACATATCTTAGACAAGAAGAATCGAACTATTTGAATTGGAAAACAACTGGATCGAAATAGAATTCAGACACAATCAGTAAAAAACCATGATTAAATGCCAGGGACTGTACAAGAATTTCAGGTTGTATCAAAAGGAACCGGGGTTTGTGGGGACTCTCAAATCCTTTGTGAACAGGAAGTATGAAATACGGGAAGCGGTTAAACCGTTTGATATGGAAATTGCCGATGGTGAAATAGTCGGATTGCTGGGACCCAATGGGGCGGGGAAAACCACATTGATAAAAATGTTTACGGGTATTGTGGTTCCGAGTGGCGGCTTGGTTAGTATCATCGGCCACGAGCCTGCCAAACGGGAAAGGATGTTTCGAAAAAAGATCGCACTGGTGATGGGACAAAAATCCCAGCTTTGGTGGGATCTGCCGGCCATGGATTCGTTTCAATTGCTGCAACGGTATTATGAGATCGGTAACAGCGATTTCAGGAATCGAGTAGGAGAACTCTCGGAACTTCTGGATGTCAAGGACCTGCTTCAGGTACATGTCCGCAAACTATCCCTGGGTGAACGCATGAAAGTGGAACTGATGTCCTGTCTTTTGCACAAACCGGACATCATCTTCCTGGACGAACCCACCATAGGATTAGATCTGATCGCCCAACGAAACATCCGAAAGTTTATACAGGATTATCATGCGCAAAATCACTGTACAATATTACTGACATCCCATTACATGGCGGATGTCGAAGCTCTTTGCTCACGCTTGGTTTTTATTTTGAAAGGGGAGAACCGGTTTGACGGAGATATTGTTACTTTCTCTAATTTGCTGGGAAAAGAAAAAAATGTTGTTTTTGATTTTGAAACTGCTGTCGGAAACCACCATTTACTCGATCAATACGACCCACACTGGAATCATGATGGAACACGAGTAGAATTGCGAATCCCTCATGTAAAATTGAAAGATGCCACCATCGAAATTCTTCAGCACCTGCCCGTGGTGGAATTTAACACGGAAAAACTGCCCATTGAACGGGTAATGAAAACGGTGATGGAGAATCCGGATCTTTTGGCAAGCGCACCTTCAGGAATAAGGGAGTAGACAATGATAAAATGGTGGCAGACCATTAAGGTGCATTGGTCAAATACCCTGGTTTATAGGGTGAATTTCTTATTGATGGTAGTGGGACCGGTCCTGGTCTTCTTTTTTGTTAAGATCAGCCTGTGGTACAGCATTTTTCAAGGCGATGAAGAGATTCGGATTGGCAATTACTCACTTTCCGAAATGCTGACTTATCATCTCTGGACGATGATCCTGATGCTGATCAGCCGCTCCTATAATTTTGGGAAACTGTCCGAAGACATTCGTTTGGGAAGGGTGTCCACCTATTTAATTTACCCTTTCAGCCTTTACGAATTCCAGGTAACCAATTTTCTAAGCAGGTTGTTCATCCAAATGTTTATCGGGGTGCTGAGCCTGGTATTTCTGCTGACTGTGTTTCCCCAGTTTTTTAACGGTTTTGAAACCACCAGTTTCGCCAAAGGGATGGTTTTGGCAATATTGGTTGGATTTTTCTGGTTCAGCCTACAATACCTGATCGGTTTAATGACTTTCTGGCTGGAAGAAACCTGGGTGCTAGCTGTCATAGCGGAAACAATCATTCAATTGCTATCCGGCAACATCATTCCCCTGGATCTGTTCCCGGAATGGGCAGCTGAAATGCTTGCCTATACGCCGTTTCCTTATGTGACCTTTGTTCCGGTGAAGACCTTTATGGGAACAGGAGATGGATTTCTGTTGGCAATTATCAATCTTGTTTTTTGGACAGTTTTGTTGAATCTGCTGATCCTGTTTGTCTGGAGAAAAGGGTTGAAACTCTATACTGGTGCGGGGATGTAAAAATGCTGGGCAGAACGAAATACTATCTAACTTTATACAGGGAATTCATTAAAACCTGCTTTATCGAAGCCATGTCCTTTCGCATGCATTTCGTATTGCTGATTGTGATGGATGTCTTTTTCTATGCTTCGGTTTTTGCAACGGTAGATATAATCTATAACCACGTGCAGACCATTGGGACCTGGAACCGTGAACAATTGATGTTTTTTATGTCATTTGTGTTGGCCGTAAATCATCTGCAGATGTCATTTTTGGCACCAAATTTTTGGGAACTATCTCTTTTAATCAGGCAGGGCGGGTTGGATTTTATTCTGGTAAAACCGGCCAGCTCTCTGTTTTCAGTGTACTTTCGCAGAATTTCGGCCGGGAGTACTCCCTTATTTGTTATTCCCTGGAGTTGCATGATCTATTTTGGAATTGACCTGGGATTCTCCTGGCTGGTCTGGGTGATCCTACCTTTCTTGGTGGCGCTGGCTTTTATGCTAACCGGACTGATTGAAATAATCATTTCTTGTAGCATGTTCTGGATGTTGGAAGGGACAGGCATAAATTTCTTACGTATGCAACTTCAACAAGTATCTCGCTGGCCGGATTTTATCTACGCCAATCTGATTCGAAAAGTATTAACCTTCGTTATTCCGGTGCTTCTGATTTTTAATGCTCCGAATCGTTTCCTTTTTGATATCAAGGATTGGATTCCCCTGGCAGGCATGATTGCGGCAATAACAATAGGTTCTACTATTGTCCATTTCCTCTGGCGTATCTGCTTAAACGCCTATGAATCCGCTTCGAGTTAATCACAAAGTAGTTTAATTCTTTCAACTGCAACGACTGAGTTGTTTGTAGTGAAAGCCAAGTCCAAGATGTTCATATTGATTTTGATCTCACCTTCCTTTAAGTTGGAACGGTGTTTTGGGAGGGTTTGCTGAGCGTCGATCAAGTAAAGAAAAATAACTATTAAATAATAAAGGTTAGGGTGGATAAAGTTTTAGTTTCCTGGATTGGGGCAGCAGATTTAAATGCTTATTCCAGTATGAATGAAAAGGATGCTTTGCCAGGCCCGTTATTAGCAGCTTTAAAGAAGCGAGATTTTACAGCTGTTAAGCTTATTTATAACTATCCTGCTAGAGATGTTAAGCCTTATCTGGAATGGATTCGATCTTACGATATTAACGATTTTACAGCTGAAGACATTAAACTGAAATCACCTGTTGATTTTCAGGCTGTTCACGGCGCTGCTGACCGTCATTTGTCAAATGTAAAACGAGATTATCCCAATGCTGAAATTGTTATCCATTTAAGTCCGGGTACCCCTACAATGACGGCAATTTGGGTACTATTAGGAAAAACAAAATATGCCGCAAAATTCATTCAGTCATCTGTTGAAGAGGGGGTAAAAGATGTTGAAATACCTTTTGACATATCAGCGGAGTATTTGCCTTTGCTAGCCTCCAAAAATGATGTTGCCTTGCAGCAACTCATGGAAGCCCCCGTGAGACCTGATGCTGCTTTTGATAGTATCATTACCCAGAACCCCCAGGTCGATAAACAGAAAGTACGTGCCTCACAGCTTGCCGTAAGAAATCTGCCGGTACTGATCATTGGGGAGACCGGAACTGGAAAAGAACTGTTTGCCAGAGCCATCCATAATGCCAGTGGTCGAAGCAATCAACCTTTTCTGGCTCTTAATTGTGGAGCGATTCCCGATCAACTAGTTGACTCTACGCTTTTTGGGCACGCTAAAGGCGCATTTACCGGGGCAAACACTGATAAAAAAGGTTACTTCGAAGAAGCAGATGGAGGCACCCTCTTTCTGGATGAGTTCGGAGAACTTCCATTGGATGCTCAAGTAAGATTACTACGAGTATTGCAGGATGGAACCTTGGTTCGAGTGGGAGAGACCAAAGAAAAAACCGTGAATGTCAGAATCATTGTAGCGACTAATAAAGACCTTCTAAAAGAGGTGGCTGCAGGGCGATTTCGCGAGGACTTATACTATAGAGTCGCGATTGGTATTTTACAATTACCACCATTAAGAGAGCGAACCGGCGATTTTGGATTGCTATGCGAAAGGCTACTGGAACAAATAAATGAAGAAGCAAAAGATCAAGTTGGGTATTGGGGTAAAAAAATTTCTGCTAAGGCAAAAAATATTATGCTGAACTATAGTTGGCCGGGCAATATTCGTGAGCTTTATGCAACTCTATTAAGAGCATCTCTTTGGAGTTCAGGGAAGTCCATTTCTGAAAATGATGTTAAGGAAGCTATGTTCCAGCAACCAACTAAAAATGAAAGTGTACTTTTTCGCTCAATTGATAAAGAGTTTAAAATTCAGAATATTATGGAGATGGTAGCAAAGCATTACATCGAAAGAGCCTTGCAGAAACACAACGGGAATAAAACAAAAGCAGCAGAAGATTTAGGTTTGAAAAATTACCAAACCTTAACTAATTGGATGGGTAAATACGGCATCGAAATTTAAATGGCATGGCCTTTGCTGATTAAGCGGCCATGAACACAAAAATTATTATGCAATCTAAAAATTTTGAGTTTTTAAGAAAGCAATGGCCGGAATTGGCTTCATTGGGAGGATTTTCCGAAAGCTATGCCTATCCGGACCCGGAAGGGGCTCTGGTTAAATTAAGAGCATTTGGAGAATGCCTGGTTGGAGCAGTTTATAAAACATATGATTTACCTAAGCAACCCATGTCCACTTTTATGGACTTGCTTAAAAATGACTCTTTCACAGCTTCTACACCAAGAGTGATTCAGGAAAAGCTTCACGCCCTTCGGATATATGGTAACAAAGCAGCCCATGGTGAAAAATGTACTTCAAAAGCTGCGGTGCAACTGGTTAAAGAAGCTTACGATTTGGGTCGCTGGCTAAATATTACTGCTGTTGGCGGCGATGTCAAAACACTTCCGGACTATATCCTTCCCACCAAGGATAATCTAGATACTCAAACACTGAAGAGAGAGAAATCAGCATTGCTGGAGAAGTATGCCAAACAGGAATCTCAAATGCAAATACTGTTAGCTCAACTTCAGCAAGAACGCCAACAACGACTGGAAGCGGAAAAAACAGCAGACGAGTTGCAGAGCATTGCCTCCAAGGCTGAAAAAGTAGCGAATGAACTGGAATTTGATGAGGCTGCAACACGCAGATTTTTGATAGATTCACAATTGGCGGATGTAGGCTGGAACTTGACATCGTCCCCGACAAAACAACCTGATGTGGTTGAGGAGATGGAAGTTGAGTATCAGCCAACCCCTTCAGGAGTTGGTTATGCAGATTATGTATTACCCGGTGATGATGGAAAACCGTTGGCAATCATTGAAGCCAAGAAGACAGCCGTAGAGCCTGAAAGAGGCAGAAAGCAAGCAATAGACTATGCTGATGGACTGGAAAGTAAGTATAATCAACGCCCGGTAATATTTTATTCCAACGGTTTCGATACCTGGATTTGGGATGATGCCCAGAAGTACCCTCCTCGCAAAATATATGGTTTCTATTCCAAGGATAGCCTACAATATCTGGTTCATCAAAGAGATGAAAAGAAACCGCT
>JAKSDL010000137.1 GCA_022360105.1 Pseudomonadota bacterium | reverse complement strand
TCAGTTTGTACTGTTTGGATTCATGCGGTGCGGTTTTAACTTTTTGTGCCGTGAGCTTGCCCATATCCCCTCCCCTGCCTGCGTTTTCAACGATTGACGGTATCCGTTTGTTCAGCTCCGTAAAATACCGTCACAAATACCGTCAAATTGACGGTATGTCAAGGGAGGCAATCGTATGAAAACGGATGCATTCGGAAACCGGGTGTTGCCATTTTATTTAATAATTTCAGTCGTTAGGGGATGTTTTAGGAAGGTTGAGTAAAGTTAAATTGGTGGAGGCGGCGGGAGTTGAACCCGAAGCAACCCGCGTCTATAAAGGCTTTCCAAAGTGGGTGGCCAACATCCGGGAAACCATTTGCAGGAAATCCCAGTGGGCAAATACCTTGAAAAGCATCGCATAAATGAGCATCATCAGGGTGCCCTTCCCTACTCTCAAAATAACAATCCAATTAGATGTTCAGCTCCCAAATAATGGGAATGCTATTGTTCGATACTATTTCAACATAAAAAACATTGCAAAAAGGATTAGGGCAGTTCCTTTTCTCGTCAGATGACACTGACCCCAATTCTAAACCGGGCTTTTAAACTGGGGAGAGATTCCACCCACAATAGGTTCATAATACCTGTATTCTGTCTCTTCACCGGTCAGTTGATCAATTTGTTTCTGGATGTTTTGCCGCTCACTACTGTTCATCCAGTTTTTCCAGTCCTCCATACGGTTCCATGTGCTTACGACAAGATATTCACCGTCACAGTCTAAACAGGAAAAAGCTTGATCCGTCACATACCCCGGTTGAACGCTGGCGCTTGATCGCAATTGAACAATCAAGGGAGCCAATTTTTCTGAAATTTCTTTATCGGTTACTTTTCTTCTGATGGTTACACGATCGGACTATTATTCTGTCTACAATGCAATTCCAATCAGTGCGACTATCCAATGTCTCCTTCGGTTGCTATCTGAAGGGCATTATTGATCTCTTCCAATACAAGACCGGAGTGGCTTTTTGACCAGGCGTTCAGTGTCTGAACAGTTCTCTTGTCGCCAAGTTTCCCCATGGCCCAAGCCGTCATTCCTTTTACACGTTCATCTTCATTTTCCAAGAAAGCCTTTTCAAGCTCCGGCAAATAGTCAGGGTCATGGCTATTTCCCATAACCCTAGCCACATTCATCTTCCACTTCCAAATTGTATCAGACCCCATATAGAACATATGTGGCCATATATGGGTTTCAAAATAGGGTTTGTCCATATGAAGCAGAAGATGCAGTTCAAAATCTTTTGCTTTGGCCTCCACCCGCTCATTCATAGGAAGGTGATTGGAAAGCCAAGCCTGATTCCTGGGACAGACGTTTTGGCATCGGTCACAACCGTACACATACATGCCCATAGGTTCCCGGAATTTTACAGGTGTAATCTCGTCCCCAAAATAAGTCATGTAAGAGATGCAGTTCCGGGGATCAATGGTACCATTTCCTTTAAGAGCGCGAGTGGGGCATGCTGTGATGCAAGCGTTCCTGCACCAATCAGGACAATTGGTTTCAATGGTGGGTGTGCCGGGTAAAAACTCGTAGTCCACCACAACAGCAATAGGAAGTGTCCAAGATCCACCCCTGACTACTTTATTTGAATAAAACAAGCAGTTTTTCCCAAAACTTCCCAAACCGGCCCGTGCTGCTGCCACCCGATGGGGAAGATTAAATGGAACTTTGGAATCAATACTGTTTGCCCCCAAAAATTTTCTAAACGTTTTGATCCTTTTGGCAAGTCCTTCTTTGGTGATTCGGTCGTCATCCAGATAGCAACGACCGAAATACCCTTCCATTGAACGAGGATAAGCTTTTCGGAAATATGGCTCAATCAGAACTATGATGGATTTTGCTTCAGGCATAATGTTGAGAGGATCCACGCCGCCTTTTAGATCAAGCCCCACTGCTTCAGCCCATCCATATTCTTTTGATCTGTCCTCAAGCATGTTCTTATGATCTTCAAAGGGTTCCACAGATGTAAAGCCCACATCCTCAAACCCTAATTCTTGTCCTTTCGCTATAATTTCTTCTCTGGTTACCATCTTTTCCCGTCTTTTATTTCGGTTCATATTGCCGTTAATCGTATATACAACTGGAAGATATAGCGGAAATCCATATGTTAAAATTTCCATTGTTATTCAAGGAAGATGATCTGACAACTCAAAACAATTCAAAAAATGATTCTTGTCCCAAATGCGGTAAATACGTACTTAAAAGTTTATCCAAAGAATCAGGCCCATCCAAATCTATCCAATCATCAATTGAACTTCTGTCACAATATCTTTCGACAGAGAAGGTTCGTTTATTTTGATCTTGTAAAATGAACCTCATGGTTGGAAAATATGCTACGGCTTGATCAAACATCTCATCAATCATTGATTCGCTCTTGTTTTGATGAAAAGGAAATTTGTCAAATATCTCACTAAAATTATCTATATTTTGGTATGATTCGAAGACGGTTATAATTTCCCCCTTAATATCAATGAGATAGCGATAAGGTGTTTTGATTTCTTCTATGCGTTTAGAGACAAGATGTTTTTCAAGATCAGTGATGATTTTTGGCTGTTTTTTGCGCAAAAAGACTTGGGCATTTGCTGGATGCTCATAGATTTCAAAGCCATCAGGAATTTCATCCACCAAATCACCTTGACTCTTCATAGAGAAATAATATCTGGTTTTGCCTGTTTTGGTCTTACTCTTGTGCAAATAATACTTCTTCTTTTGCCTGTTTTCATAAGTTGTCGGCATTTTGTTTTCCCGATGATGAAAGGAGTAAACCTCTGATCCAATAAATTTATCAAAGACAGAGGCTATGCATCGTATCTATTATAAATCTGCTCAAAAAGATCAATGGCGACCTCTTCAATCACGTCCTTCAACTCCAAGCCAGTCAACCACTCATCTTGGATCACATCGACTCCATGGATTGCACCTATAATATTTCCAGTAATAGAACCTGTGGAATCGCTGTCACCTCCATGATTCACCGCCAGCAATACCCCTTTTCTGTAATCATTGCCGGCCGCCAATGCACAATATAAGCTGATCGCCAAGGTTTCTTCAGCTATCCAACCAGCCCCAAGGCTTTCTATAACCTTTGGTGTTGGATCAGATGCTTGGCTTAGTTCTTTAGCCTTTTCAACGGCTTTCTGGCATTCCTGGTGATCTTGATACTGTTTCATAATACTCGTGGCAGTTTCAATCGAATCTATGAGAGTCTCTCCTGATACGGCCCTTGAAATAACAGCGGCCAGGAAACCTGATGCTAAATACCCAGAGGGGTTACCATGCGTTATAGCTGCACATTCACAGGCAATCTGAAATGCATGTTTAGCGTCCTTGGAAACTAGCCCCACAGGTGCGTTTCTCATTACACCACCGCACCCTTTGCTATTGTTGATAGGGTCTGACATGGTTCCCTTGTTTCCTGAACGAAGTGCCGACAGGCAGGTATTGCCAGGTGCTCTATGGGAAAACAACTCTTTGTGGCCCGTCAATATCCCATCCACAATTGAACAGGTGCCGAATGAATTGATCAAATCGGCTTGGCGGTATGTGTCTTGCGTATATAGCCACCTTAAAAGCGCATGGTAGACTGCCTCTCCGACCTTTTGGCCTTTGTTGTATTCGGGTCTTACATGAGAAAGAATCAACCCTTCAGCCGTGAATAAGGTCATTTGAGTGTCATCAGTGATTGCGCCTTTCCTGCCGTATGCCTGGGCGTATTCTGTCAGCCCTAGCTCCCCATAGGTTGATTTTATTTCATTTAAAGATTGAAACTCGATAGCTGCACCGAGCGCATCACCGACAGCACCACCGAGCAGACACCCTTTAAACTTTTCAGGTATATGTGTATTAGCCATTATGGTTTAACTGTTCCTTTTCGTCCCTGAAAATGTGGGAAGCCTTAGCGAATATCTTGTAAATTGCACCTTTGTTACCATCTCAGAAATTTTTTTTCCGGTCTCCACTGTAGCCTCCAACTTAATCCAACTCTTCTGTCGGACCATTTGACACAAACAGATCATCCCCATCAGCATCAATCAACTTCTGACAATGTGGACAATTCATCTTGAGCCTTTTCACAGTCCCTTTCATCAAAAACTCATGACAATACAGGCAAAAATATGATTTCAAGTTGGAATTGCTCTTTACCGGTTCAACTTTTTCCTGGTTCAAATCCGCTTCCTCCAATTCAGTTCCATAAAACACAACAGCTTATTGACGATCCAAAAATCAGATTTATCATTGCAATAGTATCAGCTCTCTTTCGATCTTGCCAGATCGAGAAAATAACCTGCCATAACTGGATTGAAAATTCATAGATTTTTCAATCTCCTGTCCAAAACGGTCAAAACCATTTCTGACCAGTCTTAACCAAACCTATCAATGCCAGAAATAAACCGAACCGGTTCTAAACATTTCTGGCAATGCCCTGAAATCTCGAAACCTTTTAATAGGAAATCAAATGTATCCAATTCTTGTAACCATCAGTTTAATTTTGGTTTTTGGCAGTTCAGCCTTTATGTCAGTTGCTGGGTTACTGTCAGTTTTTTCCAGCAGTCCTGCAGTTATCATTCCCATGGGGCTTGGAATGGAGATCGGTAAGATCCTCACAGTTTCCCATTTGTTCCGTAACTGGAAAGGATATGGTACCGCGATTCGCATATCGTACATCGTTATTATTTCAACTCTCACACTGCTGACTGCGTTTGAAGTGATGGGCTTTTTGTCCCGGTGTTATCAAGATGGGACTCAAGCCCAGCGGATTATCCAATCTAAAATAGATGCCCTGGATCAGGAAAAGTTGATTTTAAAATCTCATATCAAGACGATTGATCAAACTTTAAACGGTTTGCCGCAAGCATACGTCTCCAGGCGAATCCATGAAAGGGCTAGTCATTGCCCGCCGCAGGTGGGTGGCTGCCCGGACTGATGAACTGCTCCCCGTATCCTATCACCACTGTGTGTTCACCCTGCCCGGTGTCTTCAATCCCCTTTGCAGGTTCAACCGGCGGGTTAT
>JAKSDL010000357.1 GCA_022360105.1 Pseudomonadota bacterium | reverse complement strand
TTTGACCCCGATACGATCCCACCCAATGATCCGGCTTCATCTCCCTGGCTTTGTTCAACAGAACTGCCAAGCAATGCAGTGCTTTCGCCGTCGATTTTGGTAAGGACCGAGCCGTTCTTTACCTTTTTTGATTCGGCGATATTAGGATATGGTAGAGGCAGTGGCCCAGGCGGAGAAGGGAATGGCGTCTTGCATACATCGGGTATTGTGGCCATTGCCTTGCCTTTGCTACCAACATGCACAACCGTTAATCCATTTGCACTCACGGTTACATTGCCCATTTTTTCCTCCTTTTTTCATTGATTGGCACGTCCAATAAAACTGCTGCTCTATCCTTCCCCAGGGAACTTGTTAATAATAAAGATAATGGACCGGAAGCATAACCCCATTCGCCGGAGTGCACTGCTTGACACACCAGCATGGGGGCTGTAGCTGCCCCCAAGTCTCCCCAGGCTTTCGTGCCGGATACAAATTGCTTGGGATTTTCTATCCTTTTCGCTAGTTTAATAGCTGTATGACCCCATTCAATGGAATGGTAGTCTTCTCCGTTTATTCCGCAAAATACCTGGTGCACCTGTTGGTCGTTTTCCAATACTTTAAGAACAGTCTGAGCAGCTCTCGTTAAACCCATGCCTAAATTTACAGTTTTGGAACCAAAACTATTCTCTTCACTACTCGAAGAAACTCCCATGATCTTCGCTTTGGAAGCCAATTTGTGTTGTTTTATAAACTGATCTGTTGCGACTAAAAAAAACGAAGCGCCTTCACCTGGAATAAAACCACTGGTTCCATAAGAACGATGAAGTCTTTTGTTGGACTCCAGCCAGTCCAAGGTAAACTCATGGAGATAAGACTCAATGCCACCGATGATTGCAAATTCCAGTTCCCCGTTTTCAAATCTGGCAGAAACCTCCTGTAAGGCAATAAAGGCTGAAGCATGCCCCTGCTTACTCAGGCTAATATTGGGAACCATGCCCAGCTTTCTTGTGAAGTTGGTCACTGCTCCTTCCAATTCTTCAACCAAAGCTTCAGATAATCCGGGTCTTGCTTCGGGTAAACCGATGTAGATGGGAACTTGCGCCCCTTTCAAATCCAAGTTGACGATTGGTTTTAGAATTTCATCCAAAACAGGCAATCCGATATCGATATAGCGATCAACCAACTCAAGATAATCCGGGATATATTGAATCATTGAAACTGTTACCGATTCCCAGTGTTTATCTTGATAAGCTTCGTACTTCATCAAGCGTGTCAAACCTGCACGGAACGCAGCTATAGATTCAGTGGCTGTCAACCCTAACGGTGTATGTGCATCACATTCAACGATGTGTAGTTCGGTCATGGTTTAATTATTCATCTTCCAGCATGTAAAGAATCGTTTTGATGGATTTCGACTGTTGTTTATTGGATTTTTTCAATTGATCGTAAAGAAAGCTTTTCGCCGTTTCTCCATAAGCGGCAAAGCAGTCCAATTGCTTGTTTAACCGATCCTCTACTAGATTTATTTCACTCTCCGCTGCAGAGCCCCGAGTTTTGATGCGATGTTGCTCTATAAAAAACAAGGTATCTTCCAGCAGATCCAATAGAATGTCCCCTTTGTGCTCTTCTATAGATGTTACTTTCATTGGTTCCTTTAGAGCAGAATCTGTAATCGTCGCATGATCCAACAAACTTTCGGCATCTTCTAAGATAATCGGCCTATCATCGATAGATTCAGGACTTTCGACTGGCTCGGATAATATTTTCTTAAGTAAAAACACTTTTGTATTTTAAATTGATGAGTTTAGATTTTAGATTTTCGGGTTGTGAAAGCTACGCTTTCAAACTAGATATCTAGTATGTTTACACTTTGTAAGCTGACTGCTGAACGCTAATGGCTAAAAGCTGTCGCGAAGCGACAAGTTAATTTATCCTCACAGAGCCGCCTTGGACTTTGTTTTCCATGGTGGCCGCCGATCTAATTTTCCTGGCAATCGTGGTAAGCTTTCCTTTTTTAGCCTCGTAGACTGTTTCGGAATCACCGCTTTTGATGGTTACCTTTTGTTTTCCCTCCAGGGTGATCTCATCGGCCAGGATATGAATGTTTTTATGGTTAAGGTCCTTTTTGTTGGATTTTACTTTGTCGTTCATTGAATAAAGCACATCCCGGATGATCGGTTGACCATCATATGTTTGAAAGTCAAGTACAACAAAACTGAACCTGTCAGTAGCATACAAAAGGTCCTGATACGACAAATAGGGGCTTCCCAAGGTTGCTATCTGTTCATCCTCTGAAATAGAGGGGCAAACCACACGAATTTGCTGTGTTTCTTTGTCAATCTGCGTTATGCGGCCTAAATGTAACGTGGCAGATCTAAGCAGGTTTTCAACGATAGTTTGCTGCATGTTAATTTCTTCAGCAGCATTGGATTCCTGATCCCCTTTATCAGCGATGTTCTGGTCGCCTGTCTCATGGACTTCTGTTTTAACAATAAGCGTTGCCTGCTTCATGGGTTTTTCCTTCTGACTATCTAAATGTAATTAATTTCATTTTCAAACTTCACAAACTCAAGGCTATCCTCTTTGCCTGTGCAATTAACCGATGCAGTCCAAACCATACTTAATCTGGATTCTTCCGGTTCCACAATTAATGTTTGAAGTCTTCCCGGTTGAACCGATTTTTCATGATCGATACAAAACGTACATCCTATCTCTATTTGTGGGATAACAATATTGACTTCAGATACACCAGGATAAAGATGAATGAGTTGCATGGTTTCTCCACCGGCAATAAAATCGAAAACCTGATCCTCCGGGGCTGATTGATAGAATTGCGGATCAAAATCCAGGGGCAGCAATGGAAACCTGCTTTCCTGCCAGTCCTCATCATAGGTTCCGGCATATTGGTGCCGTTGTTGCCAATGACGGCTGATGGGGCCAAATCCCGCTACCTGGTTTTTTTTTGGTCTTTTTCTGGTCGGATATTCCGGGTGTTCCACCTGGGGCAGAGACAGATCTGGCAAGTGTGATTTGCTGTCTGCAAAACCTTTCCCTACTGGATTTCGGATATCGAATGCACCATCCTTGCTCAACTCATCGACACCGCCAAAAGCGTTTTCGTATGTAATTGGAACCTTGTTGAATGGACGAGGATCAGATTGTGTTAGAACACCCATCACCTTGATCCATTGCCGACTGCCATACACATACAGGAATTTACTCCACCGATTCAAGCGAACTCCGACCAGTTGTTTGCTGGTTTTTTCATTTTCAGTAGCCTGACCCTGTGCATTCAGTAACAGGTCTATTTTCGGTTTTATCACAAAATCGGATTCATAAAGCAGACTACTTTCTTGTTCTTCATCTCTATAGACAGGCTCTGATAAAACTTCCGCTTGCTCTTTGGCGATAGTCAGCTCTCCGTTTTTTGCGATACAAAAACTGGCTTTTAAGGCTGCAATCCAAAGCGATTCCCCGGTTTGTCCATCCTGGGTCAGATGTTGGCCTGTCTCAAATTCGGTTTTGTTTACAATATTGCGCATGCTAACCTTTTCCAGAAAAACACCATGGGTTTTCCAATTTTAAAATTGGATTATCGAGGGTGGCCTTTTGCCAGATTTCAATGGCGGCTAATTGATCATTCACATTGTGGTCTGCTTCAAAAGGACTAGTGATACCTGATCTAATCATCAGTTCCAGGTATGAGTACTGGCGTGACCAATAATTTCCATATGGATTTCTCATTTCATCAAGACAGCTTTGCAATGTAAAAACAACACCACGACGCACTCTTTTGGTTGGGTCAAACCGTTGCATGTTTTGAACCCACCACTTTGCCCATAGCTCCTGGTAGTCAAGAACTACTGAAAGCTTGTACTCTTCTCCCTCAGGACCTTCTTTGATATCCACATCCGGTTTCGATAATCCGGCTCCTGTGATTAACTCCAGCGAATCAAATATTGCATCCTTTATTTGTAGGTCCTTTTCATCAGTGATGGGATATTGATGTAAACTAAGGAATTCAATGAGCCTGGGAATAATCTCCGGACAGCCGAACAATCCTAAAGCCCTGATGAATCCAATTTCGGGGATATCTTTTGAAAGATGCTGCGTCAGGTGTTTGAAATCGACCACTCCCCCGGAACAAGCAAGTAGCATGGGGAGGTTTCCGGTTAACATTGTTGGATTTGTGCAGGTTTCACGAAGACTGACCAATGCTTTGTAGTCTCCTCGTAGCAAACCTGCCAGAACTGCATCTTCATAATGGGCTGCTTCAGGAGCTTCCAGTAGTTTTGGGAACCTGCTGAACTCGGGTCTCCTGCCTTTTTTAGCCTCAAACTTGAGCAGCTTTGCCTGCAAATCGGGCTCGCTTTCGTCCAGGTGCTCGCTTAAGTCGTTTTCATACCCTCGATAGTCCAGAACATCCACCATCAAAGCTGCAAGATTATCTTTTGTTTGCAAATATTCATAGGCAAGCTTTGTAATCGCTGAGTTGCTGCCATAACAAAGCGCATTTTTCAGAATGGAGAGGTTTTCTTCCTCATCGCCGGCTAGTTCAACCAACTCCTTAACCAGTGAATCATCACTGTCATGGATTGAACACAAAACATAGGCGGCTGTCTCCTTTTCGATTGGCTCCTCGGCATCGAGAAGCAGGGAAAAGATGTGTCCCACATAGTGATCCCCATTCTCTTCTATGGGCTCCAGCAGGTCATCCAGCATTCTTTCTATCTTTTCGATTTCGGGCCATTCTGATTGAAGATTAAAAAACGCCGGTTTACATTGTCGATAGGTAAAGACCAGGTTATCGAATATCTCGTCCTCCAATGCGGTGGAATAACCGATCTTTGTTTTTCCAAATTTCAGTTCCAGTTTTTTCTTTGCCTTTTGCTTGCCATCATCAGTATTATTTTTTTTAGTCTTCTGCGGTTGCTCAGGTTTTTGCTGTTCCACTGATTGCAGCATCTTTTTTTCCAGATCTTCGGTCGACAATTGGGAAAGCTGACGCAACTCTTCAGGAGATGATACCTTCATGACTGATCGTCCCTGCTGCTTTAACAAAGCTTCAGTATCCAATAGTCTTTGCTTGGCAAGGTTTCTCAAAGTGTCCTGATTAATCTCTCCGCTGACCAGTCCAGCAGCCGCAGGATTGCCAGCCAGATAGGGATCTACCAGTGCCAGTTGACGTCTGCTCAATTCCCTCAGATCTTCCCTGGTCAGTTCGTTGGCATCCGCTTTTGCTTTAAATTCCTGGACGTTATCCAATGCTGTTTGATTGTCAGCAACGGTCTGTTTTAGTTCTGCTGGTGCATCATCATGAACGAATAGCTTTTGCATTTAAGATTTATGAAGTTAGATTTCAGATTTACAGTCTGTGAAAGCTCCGCTTTCAATTTTAAAAATATTTGCGTTCACACTTTTTAAGCTAATTGCTAACCGCTAAGTGCCATCACAAAGCGACCAAAACTGATAACGGATAACTGATAACCGCCCTTAATTTATCTTCGTCATTCCTTTCACGTTGTATGAATCTGCTTCTGTTTGGCTAACAGCCGTAATCTTGTCTTTTTTCAGTAAAGCACTATTTTTAATATCTCCGGAGGCGGAATTAAGAATTGCCAAATTCGAGGTATTCGCCACTGCCAGAGTCCCGTCATTAACAACTTCAGACCCTGTATTCAGAACCGCACCAACAGCAGTGTTGGCAATAATCCCTTTTGCCTTCTGCTGGATTCCCAGGGCTGAAGTATTAGCAACCGACAGGATCGCCGTATTGGAAATCATTCCGCCTGCCGTGTTTTTCACAATACCACCTGCCATATTGATAATACCGCCGATTGCTGTATTCGTAATGGCGGCACCGGCTAAATTATTTATGGTAGCCATGGACATATTGATGATATTTCCTCCGGCATCGATTGTAACGTCTTTCGCCACTTTGATGGTGACAGACTTGGCGGTTATTTTTACATCATCTACCACATCTATGGTCAGATCCCCGCCTACATCGATCTTCATGTCTTTTTTTGCATTCAGATTCAGATTTTCAGACCCCGGTTTATCGTCAAAGGTAATCTGGTTGGAATCGGATGCCCCATCTGATTTAATAATGCTTGTGAAGGGTTTGGAACCTGGATTGATCGAGGGAGAATTGTTTGGCGAATAAACACTACCAACAATAATAGGCAACTCAGGGTCGCCATCTTCAAAATTCACAACAACTTCTTCGCCGATCCGGGGAGTAAAAACAAATCCACGGTTGGCGCCAGCCGCTGGAACAGCCACTCTGATAAAAGCAGAGG
Organism: Pseudomonadota bacterium; assembly: GCA_022360105.1. Next base: position 7,803 of record JAKSDL010000357.1, on the reverse strand, counting down.
TATGGCTGTCATCTTTGTCTGAAAGATGATCCCAGTGAAATCTCACTTTTACACGACCAAATTTATCCGTATAAATTTTTCCCGGCCCCCCTTCCCCAACAACAAATGCTGTTTGGCTTCCGGAAATCTTCGGTTTTCGTATCAACTCTTCTTTAGGCTGGAAATAGTGTTGATTGGTTGGAATAACAACAAACTTATTTTTGTACCCGGTATCCGTAGCTTCGATTTTCAATGACTTTATTAGAAAGGACTTTCCGTGGATGTCCTTCAAGACAGGCGCACTTAACTCGAAAGATGACCCGGCAGAAAGATTCCGAATGGAAGAGTCACCGCTATAAACCAGAGATTGAGACTTCATAGCCTGACTCATCCGTTGCGCTTTTCCTTCCCCTTCTTCCCGTTTAATGAATTTCCCCGGATACATGTAGTTCACCCGATTGGCTTTATCCAGAGATGTATTATCGGAGATGTTTTTAACTGGCGGGTTTGCCCAATCATAGGATGCAACCAGATTTTGTTTGACGATAATATGACTCCCTTCTTTGCAGAAACTGTTAACTCGTTCTTCTGGCCCCCAGCACTCGGTCTGTAACTTAGGCAAGTTCATTGAGTCATCATGGATTTGCAAGCTGTGCTTATCTTCAGTGTGAGCATACCTCCAAATCAATCCATCCTCCTGCAATAGTCGAAAAATGAAAGCGAATACCGATTCGTTATACTGCACTACGTAGTCTCTGTTTGGAAGCTTGCTTTTAACATTGACTTCAATGTCCCTGAAACCCAGCTCACGTAACAAATCCTGAACAATGGAAAGGTTTGTGTTGTTGTTCTTTTGAAAAATCCTGCAATCCATGGTTTGTTGGAGCTGTTTAATCCAGGAGCCGACAACAAGCTCGTATTGCCAGATATCCGGCTGTAGAGGTGACCGGCTCATCCCCAATTCCACCAACTGATAAACCAATCCATTGATATACCGATATTCAACACGATCTTTTTGGTTTCGATGGCCAATACTTACCGTGACAGTTTGTCCTATCAGGCGTTCTATTTCATTTTCTTTCAAACGCTCAAGACTACTGATCGAAAGCCTATACTCAAATTCACTGCACAATCCTTCCTCGCCAATCAGATTTTGAACATAGAATTTTCTTTCTCTTGGGACATCAGGGTCCAATGGCGTGTTTATGGTGAGATATGGTGATTTCATATAAGTCCTGTATGCAAAATGATTGATTCAGCTTGAATTGCTATTACTCATTAATAACCGTGTTTCCTTTGTTTTTGATCATGAGTGATTGCGTTTTGACGCCATCTGAGAATTTGTTGTTCACGTTTTCGGATTTAGTGAAAATAGCGAGCGTCGCTTTTTGTTCAATATCACCTCCGGAACTGTTCTCAACCCTGTCAGACGCGGTATTCGCTACCAGCAGGGACTTGGATTGAACTCCACCTTTTCCTTCATTCTCAACATCACCGATTGTTGAGTTAAAGATGGATGCACCCTCAAACGACATATCGCCGCCCGATGTATTGCTGACCATTCCAATAGCTGCATTGGCATAGGCTCCACCTGCAAGGTTGTTTTGCAGTCCTCCGGAAAATCCGGTAATCAGCAAGCCAGTTGTGTTTGAAATGCTCTTCCCCGCAATCGTAGTGGTATGTCCTCCGATTGTGGCGATAATATTTCCATCAATAATATTCCCTTCTGCAATCATCTCCATGGAATCCGCAGTCAGGATTAAATCCTCTTCAACGTTGATTTCCAAATCGTTGCCAACAGTCACGTTCATATCTTTTTTGGCTACCCATTCCAGATTCTCCTGATCTTTTTTATCGTCAAAAACGATATGATTTGCTCCTTTACCTCCATCCGCTCGAATAGCACTTTTCCATGGATCTTTGTCTGTTTTCACTGGAAGTTTAAAGTTTGATGAATAGACACGTCCTGTGATAATGGGTTTATCTGGGTTCGAATCGATATAGCTGACCACCAGTTCATCACCTATTTTGGGAACAAATAGGTATCCCCTCCTGGGCCCGCTGCTGGTGGTTGAGTTTCTGATAAAGGCTGATGTGTGCTCATCATTGGATGGTGAATGATGATCCCAGTGAAATCTCACCTTAACCCTGGAGGTTTTATCCGTTTGAGTTTTTGCCGGATTATCCCCACCAACCACAAAGGCAGTTTGGCTCCCCTTGATTTCTGGTTGATAAAAATCCTTAGAATCGTATTTTGTGGGGATAGTAGCCCCTTCGGAAGCGATAAAACTGTTGGAGTAATCCTCTCGATTGGCTTTTAAATGAAGCTCGGTGATCAAAAATTTCTTATCGTGCAGATCTGGTAGAGTCGGAGCTTTGAAAACTGACCTTATGCCGGATTGAAGATTGCGTATCGTCGACTTACCAATATATCTCTTTTCGTTTTCTTTATGGTCGTGTTTGAATCGAAGAACTCTTTCCTCCTCATCGCTTCTAGTTTTAAATGCTCCAGGATATTGATATCGATACAAGCTGCCTTTTGATAAGTTATTGGGAGCTTTTATTGTTTTGACCGGACTGTTTTCATAATCGAAGGTAGCTGTTCCAAATCCTTTCAATACATGATGATTACTTTCCTTGCTGAATTTTTCAAATCGCTCCAACCGTCCAAAAGTTTCTATCGACCGTTCCGGCAGCTTGCTGTCTTCATCGAATAGGACCAAGGTATGCTTATTTTCTTCGAATTCAAACCTCCACATTATGCCGACATCATTCATGCGACGCAGAATGAAATTGTGAATGGATTCATTATACATGACGCAATAGTCTATTTTGGGAAACGATCTTGTTGTTTCATCCTTAAAGTCGGTGAGCTCAAGTTCGGTCAGTAAGTTTTTGACAATCGTAAGCATTGTATTCGTGTTTTTCTGGAAGATCCGACAGTCTTTTACTTGTCTCAATTGCCAGAACCAGGACGAGATTGAAATTTCATACTTCCATACTTCCGGATTGAAGGGGTATTTGCTCAATCCAATTTCTTTGATGTTGTAAACCACACCATTGATTAGTCTTTTCTCAGTTGTTCCCTTTTTTAAAAGAAAGAGAATACTGACCGTCAAAGAACTCCCCAGTAGCTCTGTGAAGTCTCCTTCAGTTAAACGTTCATAAGAAACCAACAAAAGGCTGTAATGAAAATCCCGACAAACACCTTCACTGCCTTCGATTTCCATAACCTCAAATTTCCGATCTCTTTTTGTGTACTCGTCGAGTAATGTCCGGACATCAAGGAATGAATTGGATTGGCTGGGTATCATAGTTAAGTCAAGCAATTAAAATTTATCATGATTTTTCACTTCCGATTCATGAACGATTTTGGGGATGGTAAAGTTTGGCGAACACTAGCAAAACCTAAATCACGAGTCAAAACAAATCAAAATTAATGGAAATTGTTGAAGGACGATAAAACAGGATTGGTCTTTTTTTGAAGGGAGTTTTTTCGCTTTTTCCAGAATCGATTACACTGTGCGACTAGATTGGATGCGGAGAAATCTTAGAGTGCATCGTTCTTGCGGTCTGGACCGGTCCTTTGTTCGTGGAAAGTAAGTGGCTTATTGGAATTGAAAACCGAATATTGAATTTTTCAGGTTCGAACATTCAGGACTCCTACTATTGTTACCCTCACCGCACACAAAGCTAATGTTTGAAAAAACGGATGGAGAAATTACCTCCCCCGGCCGATCCGAAGGAGGAGTAGACTCAAATATAAAATTTAAAATCTAAATCGGACCCGTTTTCGTTAAGAAAATGTAAATGTAGTAAGTATGTACTTGCATTTTCGATTTTGATCCGCTACTTATTACTCATGCAAGTAAATGCTTACAGATATTGTTTTAATATTTACAAGTGGCAATCGTCGGCATGTACGCTAGGTTGCCTGGAAAAACTGTCACTCATAAGTCCGTTTTTGGAGTTCCGGCATGCTGGAAAAAACAAGTCGATTTTGCACTAAATTTCCCTGGTTGGTCTTTCTTGTTGTGGCTGCCATCACCGTATTAATGGCTCAGCAAATCCGCGAAAAGGCCTATTTTGAAGCGGACATGATAAAATTTCTTCCCACCGACATGCCTGCTGTAAAATCTGATGATTACTCCAAAAAGAATTTTAATACCCAGGATACCATGTTAATCGGTATCGAAAGCAAGGATGGCACTATACTCAGCCCTGCCGTCATGCGGGCTATGGAAAACATTGTCCTGGAATTAAAGAATCTGAAAGCCTCAAAAACCTTTGACAGCATGTTGGAAGGCAAAACAGTGACTTTACACCAACCTGTCGGTGTTGACCCTGACAGCATCAGCTCCATTGCCAACCTGGAAGATGCCGTGCTGGATAAATCCACCGGCTCGGTTGTTTCAGGCAGTGTTGTTGAAAAACTCAAAAATGATTTCAACATTGTTTCTCAACCCGGTGAGGAAGAAAGGCTGCCGGGCAATGACGAAGATCTATTGCGTGTCCTTCCCGGACTTAAAAAGCGTGTAATGGAAGATCGCACCTTTCGAGGCAGTATACTTTCCGAAGATCTTAAATCCGCCACCATCCGCGTTTCGGTCCTGCGCAAGGGAGATTACAAAAGACGTTTTGCAGTCCTCGAACTTTCCACTGCTATTAATGAAAATGCGCTTAAATTGAGATTTCAGGGAAAAGACAGCACATTCCCTTACACTATTTACGGCAAGCGTATCGGGGGATTTGAGATCGATAATGGATATATCGGCAAGCATTCTGAAAACGTCAAAAAAGAACTTTCAGACTATTTATGGGACACACTCAAGCCGGTCTTTTCTGATGAGCCGCAGCTCAAGACTCTTTTAGAAAAAGAACTCACTGTAGAGTCGTTTCAAGCCATCATGCAGCATACGGAACGCAACGATTTCTTTTTACATCCAAAAATTGGGACCTGGCGTAGTTTCACCGATGGAATTTATGAATTTATGCTTGAAGAGATCGATCCCTACAGCCGTGAAAATCTCGAATTTCAGCTTCACAATGTCAAAAGTGTCGTTGACATGGCAGAAATCTACACACTTGCAAACGGCATTTTAGAAAAACACTTGCCTGCCGGAGTGAATAGCTATGTAGCAGGAACCCCTGTGGTGATCGGCGTTTTTTCTCAAATGATGACTGAAGACATGAAGAGGTTGATCCCCATTGCGATTGGCGTTGTGATCATCATCCTTATTCTCTCCTTTAGAAGTGTCATGGGGGTATTCATTCCTTTAATCACTGTATTGCTCGCAGTAATCTGGACGCTTGGTATTATGGCATTTTTAAAAGTGCCGTTTACAGTTTCCACATCCGGGTTGCCGATTATCATTCTCGCTGTTGGTACGGCATATGGCATCCATTTGCTCAATCGGTATTATGAGGACGCCCGTTTCTTCAAAGATAAATTTGAAATTGTTCAAAACTCAATAAAACATGTGGGAGGGGCTATTTTCATGGCTGCCGTAACAACGGTTGCAGGCTTTAGCTCCCTGGCAACAACATCCCTGACAGCCATTCAACACTTCGGGCAATTTTCCGCTGTGGGAGTCATCATCGCACTTGCTCTATCTCTAACTTTGACTCCGGCCTTACTGGTATTATGGAAGGTACCCAGCACAAAGCGGCTAAATAATGGTCCGGGGAAAAATGGAGGATTCATTGCCGACCTGATGCTGTCCTGGAGTCGGCTGGTAATTGCCCGTCCTAAAACCGTCCTTCTGCTATTTGTTTTCACTGTTATTGCAGCTTTGTCTTTAATGAAGCAGAACTATTTTGAGGGTTCCATGCTTTCCAACTTCAAAGAAGACAATGTCATATCCCAAAGTGACCGCTTTCTAAATAAGGAATTGACCGGAACAACCGATGTTAATTTGATCTTTACATTCAGGGATCGGGTCAATCTGGAAAATACAGACATTCAGAGGCAACTACGGGAGAGGGTTTCCGATTTCATCAACATCGCCGCTGAACTACCTTTGAACAGGAATGATCCCGCCAAAGCAATGCTTGAGAAAATGAACCGGTCGCTGCTGCAGTCGGTAGAGAATCTGCCGGCTTCAACAGAATCCTTGCTGACGCAACTTAAATTGATTGAAAATGTGCTGGACGAAGAATACCTGGTTTTAAGGGAAATGGATCTTAGCCGGCAACAGACCATGGTTAGCGAACAGGAAAGTAATTTACCGGATCAGCTGGATTCCGATGATGATTTATCAGGTTTGGATGATGGAGGCCTTGAATCCCTGGCAGAGGAGGATAGCGATCTGGGTGGTCTTGATGGCCTGGCAGATGAAACAGACTTTGAAACCGGCAACAATGCTTACGCCGACCTTTCCGAAGATCAACTCCATGGCATCAAAGAGATTCATGAGAGGCTTGGTTTGCCTGAAAATAGTTGGCAGGAAACAGCCAATGGCGTCCTGCAACTGCGCTTATTAAAATCCGGCACAAAGGGCGCGCAACTGATTAATCGTTTTAACCTGGTGAACGATCTGTTGTCAGTAGACATCAAACAACCCGCCGTGTTGCACAAACTGGAAGAGCTTCACCAATTTATGGTTTCGATGGAAGAGCCCAGGGTGGTAATTGATGATGTAATATTTAAACCCTCCGGTCTGATTATTACTCCCGTAGACTTTGTCCGCAAATTTTACAAAGTTTTTTACCATGATGATAACCCGGCATTTGATCGTTTGCCTGATGTGGTAAACGACGGATTCGATGATGTAACTTTGACTGATCGCGGTATCAATGGTGTGGTTCTGAACCAGGCATTAAGTGCTGACAGGGACGAATTCGAAGCAATGATAACGCCTGATTTAAAAGAATTTCAGGTCAAGATTATGATTCGTAACAGCTCCTCCATTATTCTGGGGGAGTATGTCAATCGCGCTATGAAACAGGTTAACGTCCTATTCCCTGCGGATGATCCATATATAGAATCTATTCGTACAGGAGGCGGATCTTTTACGACTATGCAGATCGCGACGCTGATTGGTTCCTCCCAGCTAAAAAGCATCGGTTTGTCGTTTCTCTTTGTATTTATCGTCACTTTTTTTATCTTCAGATCTTTAGGAGGAGGCCTTTATTCACTTGTGCCTTTACTTTTCACCGTGCTTTTAAATTTTGGATTGCTGGCAATTCTGGGAGGACAGATCACTATGTCCACCATGTTGGTAGCATCCGTCGCTATTGGTACAGGAGTCGATTATACCATCCATTTTCTGGAGCGCTTGAAAATCCAACTCAAACAGGGAGACAACCTAGCGCAGGCATATTCAGCCACAGTGATGACATCCGGTCGTGCCATTCTCGTTAATGCCACGGCTGTAGCAGCGGGATTTCTGGTTTTTCTCTTCTCAACCTTTGATTCTCAAATCATGTTGGGAACCCTGGTGGCGGCAACCATGTTCTTAAGTTCTTTGGGGGCTTTGACACTCTTGCCGGCCGTAATTTTAAAAACCAATCCCTCTTTTTTATTAAAAGTAAATGGGAATCTATCCCATAGGAATTAATGCTGAAGGAAAAAGCAAAACAACAATATGGGTCCCACATGACCAGCCAAATCTGCATATTGTGCTTTTTCCTTCAGTCAAAAAAATCAATAAGGGGCAACTTATGGATTCAACTGCAACGCCTGATACCAGGCAAAAGATATTTAATGCGGCAATGGAGTTATTTTCGGAAAACGGTTTTCATGCAACAACTACCAGGGTTATTGCACAATTTGCAGGAGTGAACGAGGTGACCTTGTTTCGTCATTTCAAATCCAAGCAGCAA
>JAKSDL010000454.1 GCA_022360105.1 Pseudomonadota bacterium | reverse complement strand
ACGAAAATCTGCAACTCCCGGAAAAAGCCGAAGCCTGCCGAAATCAGTCACCAACCAGTTAATTGATGGGTAACGAGTTACCCATTCTACAACTCAATTAAAATCGACCTTACAAGCACTATTTGTTTCATTTTTATGGAGCGAAGCGAGTCATTGTCTATTCCGGATTCTGACTCTTGAATTCTTTTTCCGGGATTATTTAATTGGCAGAATCTATATGCTCACGTATGCTATGTTTCTATACATAGAAACGCATTTCTTAACACCAGATTATTACAAGCCTGAGACGGGAATATATGAATCCTTCAGCTGAAAAATACAAGGAACTTGCAAATGAGAATAAATACATCCCCTTATCCTTGAGGATAATGGGGGATACATTGACACCGGTACGAATTTATCAATCGATTCGTTCTGTATCTCCATATTCGTATCTGCTGGAATCAGTTCAACAAAACGAAAAACTGGGGCGATTTTCCTGGATTGGAGTGGATCCTTTGATGATTTTTGAGTCCCATGGCAAGGAAATTTCTGTCAAGGTTGGTGAAAAGGAGAATAAATATCTTGGAAATCCTCTGGATGAGTTGTTTCAAGTAATGGAAGAGTTTCGACCGGTCCTTCCGGAAGAGCTTTACCCCTATCAAGGTGGGGTAGTTGGTTATTTCGGTTATGATAACATCCGTCATTTTGAGAACATTCCGGACGGGAATCCGGATCAACTGGGTATACCCGAATCACTGTTTATCTTACCAAAAACTGTTTTCGTATTTGATCATCTTTACCAATCCATTACGATAATTACCTTGCTCTGCTCCGATGATCCTGATGCCTACGAAAAAGGTGAAAAACAGATACATGATCTCCTGGAACGAATTTCCAGTTCAAAAGTGGACAAACAGCTACTGGAAGAACCGTCAGATTCGGGAAAACAGCCCGATATCACTTCCAACATGACTCGCGAGCAGTACCTTGAGGCTGTGAAGCAGGCAAAACATTACATCGTCGAAGGAGACATCTTCCAGGTGGTCTTGTCCCAGCGCTTGTCGGTTTCATTTTCTGCAGATACCTTTGAATTATACAGATCGCTGAGAAGGATCAATCCCAGCCCATACCTGTTTTATCTGAATTATCCGGAATTCCAGATTGCAGGTTCGTCCCCTGAGATTCTGGTTAAGCGCAACCAGGAGATATTGACCCTAAGACCCATAGCAGGAACCCGAAAAAGGGGACCCGACCAGGCAGAAAACAGCAGGATGGAAGAAGAATTGATGAATGATCCCAAGGAAATTGCCGAACACATGATGTTGGTTGATCTGGGGAGAAATGATTTGGGAAGAATCTCAAAATTTGGAACCGTCAAACCAACCCAGTTCAAGTACATCGAGAATTATTCACATGTCATGCATATCGTCACCAACCTGGAAAGCACTATTCAGGAAGGAAAGTCCAACGCTGACCTGATTAAGGCAACCTTTCCGGCCGGCACACTTACTGGTGCCCCCAAGGTTCGAGCTATGGAAATCATCGACGAATTGGAAACGGCCAAAAGAGGTTTTTATGGTGGCGCAGTTGCCAATATCGATTATAACGGTAATTTTGATTCCTGCATCGGCATCCGTTCTGTATTGGTAAAAGACAACAAAGCATATGTACAGGCCGGGGCCGGCATAGTTGCCGATTCTGTTCCGGAAAAAGAATATGAGGAATGCATGAACAAAGCAAAAGCTGTCATCAACGCCATTCAACTTGCCGGGAGATCTCACCAATGATTTTGCTACTGGATAATTACGATTCCTTTACCTTCAATCTATACCAATACCTGGGAGAAATGGGGGAGGAGATACAGGTCTTTCGTAATGACAAAATCAGCCTTTCAGACATTGACAAAATGGCACCGGATCATATTGTGCTTTCTCCTGGTCCTGGCAGACCTGATCAGGCTGGAATTATGATCGACCTGATTAAAAAGTTTGCAGCCAAAATTCCTATCCTGGGTATCTGCTTGGGTTTTCAAGGAATCGGCGAAGCGTTCGGTGGCAAAGTGGTTCATGCCCCGGAACTGTTTCATGGCAAAACATCCGAAATCAATCATTTGGGAATTGGCCTCTATCAAGATCTGCCACAACACATCGAAGTTGCCAGGTATCATTCGCTAATTGTTGAAAAAGAAAGCCTACCGGACTGCTTTCAAATCACTTCCTGGACACGGGACAACCTTATCATGGGTATCCGCCATCATAAATACCCGCTGGAAGGTATTCAGTTCCACCCGGAATCGGTTCTCACACGCGATGGAAAAACCATGTTGAAGAATTTTATTCAACGATGAATAATAGAATAATCGGAATGGCGATTGTTAATTTAGTTGAGAAAAACGGGACCGTTTGTCATCCTGAACGAAGTGAAGGATCTGTCTGAACTCAAACATCACAACAGCGACTGAACCCCTGCATATTGAACGCAGTCAAAATACATAAAACCTTCGTAGGATCTCCAGTGAAAAAACATATTTACGACCTTTTTAGCTACGATACTCATGTTTCGTTTGAATTTTTTCCTCCCAAAACCAACCAGGGACGCAAGCAGATTTACCAATCCATAGCAAGACTTAAAAGCATGAACCCTGATTTTTTCAGTGTTACCTATGGCGCTGGAGGCTCCACGGCTGATCGATCCCTGGAAATTGCTTCTGCCTTGACTAACCTGGCACAGGTCACCTGTGTCGCCCACATCACCTGCGTGGGAATGAACCGGGATCAGGTTAAAGAGCTGCTTAAGGGACTGGAATTTCACGGAATAGCAAACGTACTTGCTCTAAGAGGAGACCCGCCAAAAGGTGAAACAGAATTTGTGAAACCGGAAAACGGCTTTCAATATGCCAGTGAGTTGGTACGATTTATTCGGCAAAATTCAGATATGGGTATTCTCATCGCAGGTTACCCCGAAGGTCATAAAGAAAACCCCAACCGGGAAGATGATTTCAAACACCTGCTGGAAAAGATAGAAGCAGGAGCCAATGGGATCATCACCCAGCTTTGTTTTGAAAACGCCTATCTGTTCGACTTCAAGGAAAGACTTGTCAATGCAGGTGCAAAATTACCGCTGATCGCCGGTATATTCCCCATTTCCAATGCCGTGCAAATAAAACGCGTTACCGAGCTGTCGGGTGCCACCATACCGGGTGAACTCATGGCAGGAATCGAGAAATATGGAGATTCACCTGAGGATATGGAAAAGTTTGGAACCGAATATGCGGTTAATCAAGTCAAAGAACTCTTAAAAGGCGGGATTACGCATTTTCATTTTTACACCATGAATCGGCATCAACAGACACGCAATGTACTTTATCAATTACGACGATATTTTCCCCGTCTCAATTTCTGGTAGATTTATTTAGAGTCGTCCCTGGATTTGATAACTGCATCCTGAAGTTTCAATAACCCGAACAAACTCTCCAAAAAAGGCACATCGATGTTTAATTCCCGAGCAATAGAAATGGCGTTGCCTAGGATGGCATCTACTTCCATGGATCGACCCATCTCATAATCTACAAGCATACTGGTTTTAAATGGCCGCATCTTTCTGTTTCCGGCTATAATTCCGTCAATCAATTTTTCCGGAAGTTCATTGCCTGTGGCTTTCGCCAATATGAGCACTTCTTTCATCACCTGTTTGACCAGATTTTCAGATTCGGGGACATTGACCATCTGCAGTGAATCGGCTCCGCCTCCAAGTACAGAAATGGGATTAAATGCCGCATTCCAAACCATTTTTTGCCAGCGATCCCTGGTGACTTTTTCTGACAGATCGCACGGGACCTCAGCTTTCAGCCAGCAATCGGCCAAAAATCTGGTTTTATCTGTCACTCCCTGTGGGTAGTTTCCCAGAATGAGTTTTCCTGAACCTGTGTGTTTGGCAATTCCGGGCTGAATTCGGCTAATCGCAATAAATGCGATTCCGCTGATCAGTTCATTCTCCGGAAACGCTTCAGCAACTTCTTTTTCGATATTGATTCCATTTTGGATCAAAACAATGGCCGTATCCGGACCCACTGCTTCCTTGATTATGTCGGCAATGCTGATTTCCGGTAAAACCTTCAGACAAACCACGATATAATCCGGAGCTACAGACAATTGGGCAGCATCTTTGACCACCTCTGCAGGTTTAAAAATAAAATTGCCTTTGTAACTTTGAATCTCCAATCCCCTTTCTTTGGCAATTTCAAAATCGGAGCGGCAAAGAGCGGATACGCGTGTTTTTTCCTGTACCAGTTTACCGCCAAAATAACTCCCAACGGCACCGGAACCGACTATCAAAATTTCAGTCTTTTTCATGATCTGTTTACAGGGAAAAATAAAACACCGCCTTTAGTCGCTACGGTGTCTCATGAAATGTGGAAGCTCGATCTCTTCAACCGAATCTGCAGGTTTTTCCTGAGGTTTCGTTTCGGGTTTTTGGGGGGCGGGTTTAGGTTTTTCGGAAACAATTTCTGCCACTCGTTTCTCAACAGACGTATTTTTGATTCTCATCTGGGGATTAACCTGGTATTTCATGCTGTCGGTTACACGAAGCGGTCCTTTGCCAAATCGATGGTTGCTTTTTTCCTTGAAAGACTTTTCAAATCCAGTAGCAATTACCGTCACAGACACTTCATCCGATAATGATTGATCGTAAACCAATCCGAAAATGACATCCGCATCTTCATGGGCCGATTCCTGAACAAAGATGGCCGCAGCTTCCGCGTCCAACAAGGGATAAGCCTCATCGGCCACAATGTTGATTATTACCCCTGTAGCTCCTGCAATGGGTCGATTAATCAGCGGGCTGTTGATAGCTTTCTTGACAGCTTCCAATCCGCGATTTTCTCCCCGGCCCACGCCTGTTCCCATCAAGGCGCCACCTTTATCTTCCATCACCGTCTTCAGATCAGCGAAATCGAGGTTGATCACACCTTCCAGATTAACCAGGTTGGTGATACCACTTATAGCCTGCTTCAATACATCATCTGCCATGGCAAAGGCTTCTGTCATCGTGGTTTTTTCAGAGGCCAGCTCCAGCAGTCTGGTATTGGGGATGGTAACCAAGGTGTCAACATGCTTGCGAAGTTCCAATAGTCCAGCTTCACCAATCTGTGCCCTGCGTTTACCTTCAAAACTAAAAGGGGTTGTAACCACGGCAACTGTCAGGATTTCCATTTCCTTGGCGATCTCGGCAACCACGGGAATAGCCCCGGTTCCGGTACCTCCGCCCATACCGGCAGCCAAAAAGACCATGTCAGATCCTTTTAACACGTCTTGAATCACTTCCACTTCTGCCTCGGCAGCAGCTTTGCCGATCTCAGGGTTCATTCCGGCACCTAATCCCCGAGTCATCGTATTCCCAAGAGGAATGGTTACATCTGCTCCGGACGAATTTAACGCCATGGCATCTGTGTTCATAGCAATATACACAACGCCTTTGACATTGTCTTTAATCATACGGTTAACAACGTTTCCGCCGCCGCCGCCGACACCGATAACTTTAATTATCGGGAGACCATTGTACATGTTGTTTGATTTAAGGCTATCCAGTTCAATCGTCATGATCACGCCTTCGCTTTGTTGCTCTCTCGGTATTTATTTACTCACCCTGAAGCTTGTGTGCAGTATCAAACCACCAACCCTTTTGACTGTCTTCTCCAGGTTACCAAAAAATACCGTTGGTCCGAGAATTAATATTCATATTGCTCACCTATTCAAATATCAGAGCTAAATGCTGAAGTCCACCGGTTAGTGGCGTTTATAGGCAGAAACTAACAAAAAATCATTTGGGTTAGGGAAAGTATAAAATACGTTTTGGCAACCGACTTAACTTGCACCTCCGGTAGGTTTAAACCATGGATTTATTGTATCGAATTGCTACCAGCCTTGCTACATGTTTACAAAGGCCTGATTCTCTTGAAAAGCTGTTTCCTCACTCAATGGCTTTGTTCATAAGTAGAAACGTAATTGTCGGAGCAACTACAGCAAATTGCTCAACAAAGCCAATGCTGCAATAGTCCTGCAAATGATCTCCCGGGATGTGGAGGTAAATGACTATAGTAACACCGTGAGGGATGAGAGCGGAGCTTTTAACAAGCTTCCGGGCCAAGGTGTTACAGAAGAGCTGTGGCAGGAAATGAATGAGCATGCCAATGGGAAAGGATGGAAAAAAGGCTTTGCCGACCGCACGTCAGACTCTTCCAATGTTATCAAACACTGCTATTCTGCTTTATCCTGCAAAGATTCGATATACTTCTCAAGAATCTTTGCATCATCTTCAAACAAGTCAGAAAAGGAAACACCCACTTCCCATCCATCTTCAACTTTGTGTACGTGAGCTGCAAGTCCTTCACAACGAATCTCATAGTTGCCGGTCTCCAAAGGGACTTCAAATAACAGGTAGAATCGTGCTGAGGTATCAACCTCTGCATTTGTTTTCACCAACATCCCAGATTTACTGATATTTATCCCCTCGCAGGACACATAGTGTTCCTTGCCGATTGATATTTGAATCATCTGATAAATCTTAAACCGACTGTGTTTTCTCTTTTCGACCATATCTAGTTAATTGATAGTGTTTCCAGGGTATCTTCCGCAAATTGTCGTTAAGCAGTTATCGATAACCAACATGTTTCCTTTGTCTGAATCTTTGCCTGACTTGAGCCCATTAAACAAAAAAGCCGGATGTCGGTTTATCATTCTATTCGCTTGGTTTTTCAGCGAAAACCACTCATTTTTTAGCAGGTCTTTATTTTTTCCGCAATCTCAATCAGAACTATGAGGAAAAGCCCGCGATACAGTGACAATTGAACGGCGTTCATTTTCTAGCCTGGTACTGCTATCAGGCAGCAGATGGAACTACTCCAACCACATACCTTTATTTATATCAGGTTTAAAATCACTTGTCCCAAGTATTCGTTCACTCATATTTTTCAGAGTATTTCCGACATAGAATCAGGAATAGTGGGATTTAATGAAGGATTTAAGTATTTAAAGGGCAGGACAACAAAAACTCGTTCAGAATGGCAAATCCCTGAACCAATAAAAGGACATCGATTTTCTGAAGGCAAAAAAAAAGCTGCATGAACCATCCGGATCCATGCAGCCAAAAGTGGAAAAAATGGTTGGCTCAATCCTCTTTGAGGAGAATTGTATAAAGTTCTTCCGCATCCTCTTGCGATGAAAACAAAAGCTTATGATCACCGCCCTCCTTGACCATCATGGTAAAGGACCAGAAAGGATTGGCTTCAAAACTGTCTGCCAGGCTCTCTTCCAATCCCATAAAAAAAGGCACTCCCGAAAGATTGTACTGGGAAGCCAAATCATCGGTTTTGTCGGTTTCCACCTTCGGAATTAAAGACGACACAGCGATATTCTTTATTATCTGAGTATCGTCACCGTCATGATTTAAGTAGTATTCAATTTCTCGAACTGCTTCCTGACGATTGTTTTTCCTAGCCTTCATTCTGTTTCTTTTAGGAGGCTTATTTGAGCTGTCGTTCATTCAGTTTCCGATAAGTGATTAGCAACCAATTTTTCGTACATTGGTTTAAAAATAGTGAAATGTAGTAGGTTACCGATTTAAGTAGTAAAAAAACCGGACGAATTGTGTTTGATTAGCGCGCTGTCTGGTTTTCCTGTCTTAACGGCATTACTGAGATCTAGTATAACACAAACAAAAAACACACAATAGATTTCAATCCTAAAAAGATGTGCTAAAGCAATGGTTACATTTTTTTACTTTTGCTATCCCTCCGAAATAACGTGAATTATTGAAGCATTGTTCAAACACCTGAGATTTTAAAAAAGAAAAACAACAAAAATTAACAAAAGGGAAAATGTGCTAAATACCGATAAAATGCAATTTTCCACCAATTAGTTTCTGATTCTTTAGCAGAAGTAGAATACGATTTGTCAATAAAAAAAATGTGGTACTCGGTCATGCCGTTCCTAATTTGAGTTTGTGGGTTTCACTATTTTTTTCAGAATGGTATAAAAGTGTCGTATTGATCGACTTGGAAGAAAAATTAAATTGGAAAAGCAGACTATTTTTTGACCGTATTAACAATAAAACGCTTCGAGTTCCGAAACGATTCGAAAAAAACGGAATATGGACAATAAAACATTCAAATTCAACAGAATGGAAGTTGCAGGATCATTAGGCGATTTGGGAGTGTTAATTCCATTGGGAATCGCCTTGGTGGTGCTCTGTAAACTGAGCTTTTCTGCAGTTTTTTTGATGGTCGGAATCTTCTACATTGCCAGTGGTGCTTATTTTCGGTTACCACTTCCTGTACAACCGCTTAAGGTGGTCTCTGCTGTTGCCATTGCTTCTCCCACGCTTGTGAATGCCTCTATTCTCTCTGCTACAGCTCTTGTTTTTGGGCTAATTCTTCTGGTGTTGATGGCTACTAGCCTGATCGACCGCATTGCCGGTTTATTTTCCAAATCAATCGTTTGTGGAATTCAACTTGGCCTGGGTCTGATACTGATTAGAAAAGGCCTGGGATTTATGATGAAAACCGATCTCTTCGGGCTCACGAACAATTTAACATATAGCTTTCAGGGGTGGTCACCCAATTTAATCCTGGGAATAGCCGGAGCCCTGGTTACACTGGTTCTGATTACAAACAAGAAATTTCCCGCAGCACTGGTGCTGGTAATAGCTGGATTTGCGATCGGTCTTTTTTTTGGCAGACTATCCGAATCCGGATTTTCCCTGGGGCCAACCTCCCTTGAAATTGTCTGGCCAACAGCCGAGAATTTTCTAATAGCGATAACCCTGCTTGTCATTCCCCAGATTCCACTGACGATAGGAAACGCTATCATAGGAACTAACGCCACAGCTAAATCCTTATTTGGAACCGGAATCGAGACCAGTCGCGTAACCAACAAATCACTGACCCTGAGCATGGCGCTTGCAAATTTCGTTATTGGTTTATTTGGTGCAATCCCTCTTTGTCATGGAGCCGGAGGTTTGGCAGCCCATTATCGTTTTGGTGCCAGAACAGGAGGCTCGAACATAATAATCGGTTCCATATTTATTATTATCGCCTTGGTTTTTGGTTCCATCGGAATCACTTTATTGACTGCACTACCGAATGCCATTCTGGGCATACTACTCGTATTTGCAGGACTGGAGCTTGGCATGCTGATTCGAGTGTTGAACAAGAAAAACGATCTGTTTGTCGCCATTTTGATAGCAACCATCGGTTTTGTTTCAACAAACATGAGCATCGCCTTTGCCATGGGTATTGCCGTTGAGTATATCATCAGGTTTTTTAAAATTGAGCTGTAAATGAGCTACTCATCTGAAATTGTATGATAATATTCAGAAATAGCTAACTAAAACAAAATCCATCAACCATTAAAAGCAACATGCCAAATCTAATAACCATCAGACAATCAGAGCCGAAGGATGCAGCAACTATTGCGGAATTTAACATCAGAATGGCCAAAGAAACCGAAGGGATAAAGCTGGATAGTGATACCGTATTCAAAGGGGTTGTGCATCTCATTGAGAATCCAAGAAATGGCTTTTACCTGATAGCAGAAAAACAGGCAGAGATTTTGGGATCATTGATGATAACTACTGAATGGAGTGATTGGCGTAACGGCGATTTCTGGTGGATTCAAAGTGTATATGTCAAGCCGGAAGGACGAAGGAAAGGAATATACAGTTATCTCTACAAGGAAGTTCAAAATATGGCCAGACTGAAGGGAGATGTATGCGGAATCAGATTGTATGTGGAACAAAACAATCTGACTGCCCAAAAAGCCTATGAATCATTGGGGATGAAAGCTTCCCACTATAAGGTTTATCAGGCTGATTTATAGCTGTCTCGCTTTTAGGGATTGCCATGGTTCTGATCCGGATGATACTGCCATCAAACTGTTCAACCATAAGACAACCTGACAACCCGGGAACAATATGACAAAATCGTTACATTAATTTAGAAACCGTTGATTCCCCGATTCATAAAATTACCATTGAAAACGATATCAAATATTAGCGGTTATAACCCTAAAATCGGTGAACTTCTTGACCGAAAATTCTGGATCTTTGATCTGGATGGAACCTTGACTGTTGCCGTGCACGATTTTCCCGCGATTAGGGAAGAGCTGGGTATCCCTGCCAACGCAGATATTTTGAAGTTTATACAATCGCAGGATCAATCGACTGCAGACAGAATGTTGGCAAAGCTCGACGGGATCGAAATAGACTTGGCGAACCAGTCACGACCAGCTGACGGTGCCGTCGAGTTAGTGACAGAATTAAAAAAAACGAGCGCACAACTGGGAATCATCACCCGAAATACCAGGGAAAACGCAAAGATCTCCCTTGATAAAATCGGTATTCTGGATCAATTTGAAGACATTTGCATTTTAGGTCGACAGGAAGCGCCTCCCAAACCCGATCCGTCCTCTATCAATCAATTGTTAACCTATTGGAAAATCTCATCGGAACAGGCTGTCATGGTTGGAGACTATTTATTTGATCTGCAAACCGGTAAGGCTGTTGGGGCGGCAACCATTCATGTCAGCACCAATATGGATGCTGTCTGGCCTGAATTGACCGATATTCATGTACCTTCTCTTACTCAACTGGTTCAAATGCTAATTTGGAAAACAACTTCTGCACCATTTGAAAACTGATAAGGAGCGCAAATGAAAATCATCGGATTGCCTGATATTCACGGAGACATCAATAAAATCAATCGTTTGAAAAACCTGATTTCCGAAGTCGATCTTGTAATTTTAGCCGGTGATATAACCAACTTTGGACATCGTGCAGAGATGCAGGAGATGATCGATCTGGTAAAAGGATACAATCAGTGTTGCATCACCGTACCTGGTAATTGCGATTACCAGGAAACCGAAGAGGTAATGAACGAAACAGAAACCAATCTGAACGGTAAAAATCGAATTATCGAAAATAAAACGTTCGTAGGATTGGGCGGCTCGTTGCCTACGCCTTTTAAAGGCACACCATTTGAAGTTCCGGAGGACTATTTCCAGGAGAAACTAAGTGCTGCCATCAATGGTATGAATGACGCCCTTCCCATGATATTGATCAGTCACCAGCCTCCCCATGATACCATGGCAGATGGTTTGCCGAACGGTCTGCATGTTGGTTCGAGGATCATTCGACAATTCATCGAAAATCACCAACCCCTGGTTTGCTTTACCGGACACATTCACGAAGGAAAAGGGATCGACACCATTGGCGATACCAAAATCATCAACCCGGGTCCTGTTTTCAAAGGAAATTACGCCTATGCTGAAATCAGCCACCACGTCGATCTTATCGAAATCCGCCCTATCCCATAGGTTAGATTTTAGATATATGATTTTAGATTTCAGATTTTTTGATTCGTGAAAGCTATGCTTTCGGGTTTTTATATTTTGAAAAATATTAAGTAGAATTAGGCGACAGTACTTTGGTTTGATTGATAGGCAACGAGTTGCCCATCTTAAAAACTGTAAAGCTTTAGCTCTGTAGTCAGCAAATTTCGTGTAACATTTTTAATATTTAAAAATGGAAAGCAAAGCTTTCACATCTCAAAAAATCTGAAATCATCAATCTAAAATTTAAAAAACCTTCTTAGGACAGGACTTTTTAAAACAATTGATTCATCCGGACAGACTTCCTGACAACAATAACAGCGAATGCAAATGTCGTAATTATAAACCGGAGGATTCTCCTTATCACCTTGGTGCCAGTCGAGAGCCTTAGGTTCGGAGGGACAGATGCTGATGCAGGTTCCGCATTGTGTACACTTATTTTTTAAAATTATAGGTTTGGCCACCAGTCTGTTGTTGAAAAAGCGCGCGATGGCACCCTTTTCAGGGTTGTATGCTCTAATTGGTTTGCGTTTGATATCAAATGAAGGCACTTTGAATTGCTCAATATCGTCCCCCACCAAGTTAATATCGGTCTCCAAATAAGTGCCGCTCCCGGCTTCCTTGCCAAATTTTATGGTAGGCACGATCTCGGGATTGACATTAACAATCCGACAAACGGTAGCATCCAAGGCGATTGGATCAGATGAGAGCAGGATAATGTTCATCTGTTTTGGTTTTCCGCTACGCGGCCCGTTTCCTTCCATCGCCTGAATGCCATCCATTATATACAAACGGGGATTCAGATAGGAGTTCAAATCCACCAGCATTTTACCAAACTGGTGTGCATCCGGAATCTTGAAGTGAAACTCTCCTTTTAACACGCCTGGAACGCAACCAAACTGATTTTTGACACACCCGGTAAATCGTTCCAGGGCGTGGGTTTTTAGTTTCGGTAGACTGATTATCCCGTCACATTCCAATGCACCATTAGCAATGGTGAATTGTCTGTTTTGTAGTGCATCATTAAGAATCACCGCTCTTCCGTTTTTGAAATCTGCCAGCTTAATTCCAAGCTCATCAGCCACTTCCTGTAAACCTGCTTTTTTTGCTGCCCTGCCGGGACTTCCGACAGCTGGCGAATCTCCGTAAACCAGCCTGGCACCCGCTTCAATAAATAGTTGTGCAACAGCCTTGAAAATTGAAGGATGGGTCGTCACGCATCTTTTTGGATGTTCGGCAACCAACAAATTGGGTTTAAGAAGAATGGTTTCATCTTTCTTCGTAAACTGCTCGACACCACCGATCAGCTCCAATCCGCGCTTTACGGCATTCAATACCAGATTTGTATCATAAGTTTCACAACGAACCAACGCCACTTTTGCCATAATCCTAACTCCTAACTCCTAACTCCTAACTCCTAACTCCTAACTCCTAACTCCTAACTCCTAACTTTAAAAATCTAGTTTGCACCAGATAGTTTTGTACAGCCCTTTCTACAGTCACAATCTGCAGCAACCAAATAGCATTGCTATTGGTTATCCGCATTGCTATCCTAGACGTAAATCTAACGCTCGTTGACTGGGTCAACACGATCCAAAATTCCCAAATATAAAACTTAACATCCAAAATGTAGCATAGACGTCAGCGCAGCTGGCACAACCCAAAAATCTAAAATCATCAATCTAACATCTAATATTCAATAAATGTCCAAACTAGGCTGTCTTAAGCAATTTATGGCAAAAGAGAAATCGGCCGTGATTGCTTTTTCCGGAGGAGTTGATAGCAGTCTGCTTGCAAAAGTCGCTTATGATGTTTTGGGCGACAGCGCACTGGCAATTACAGTGGACAGTATGTTTGTACCTCGCAAGGAGATTAAACAGGCAAAACGGATAGCCAGGGATATAGGTATTCGACATAGGATTATTGAAATCCCTGAACTACCGGCAGACATTCTTGATAACGATAAATTACGCTGCTACAAATGTAAAAAAAGAATTTTTTCCCTTTTGCTTGAAGTTGCGGCTCAAGAAGGTATGAATGTGTTATTCGATGGTTCCAATGTTGATGACCTCTCCGATTATCGCCCCGGCATGAAAGCCTTACAGGAACTTGACATTAAGAGCCCGTTGCTGGAATGCGGATTTACCAAGCAGGATATTAGAAACACTTCAAAACAACTCAGCTTATCAAGCTGGAACCATCCATCTCTGGCATGTTTGGCTTCAAGAATTCCTTATGACAATCGTATCACCTCAAGTGATTTGTCAAAGGTCGAAAAGGCCGAGGCATACCTGCATCAACTGGGATTTAATCAACTTAGGGTGCGCTGTCATAATAACCTGGCCAGGATTGAAGTTTCAAAGGAAGAACGATCTCAATTTTTTCACGTTGACGTGATGGACCAAATCAACACAGAATTCAAATCATTGGGCTTCAAGTATGTCTCTCTTGATTTGGAAGGCTATAAAACCGGAAAAATGAATTGATATGCATGAACAAAAAATAAAATCACTGTTACAACAGCTGCAATCAGGGGCTATTGATATCGATAAGGTTCTCGACCAGTTTAAAAATCTTCCCTATGAAGACTTGGGATTCGCAATGGTGGACCATCACCGTCATTTGAGGACGGGTTGTCCTGAAACGATTTTCTGCGAAGGTAAAACTGTCGAGCAGATCGTGAAAATTGCTGAAAATATGTTGGACAAAGAAGTTAACATCATGGCAACTCGAGCTTCAAAGGAGATTTACAAAGCCCTGAAAAAGCTTGGTTCAAACGTGGATTTCCATGAAGCTGCACGTATTGTTGTCATAAAAAACTCTGATATCGAAAAACGGGAAGGGACCATCCTTGTTATCAGTGCAGGCACTTCTGATATACCTGTTGCTGAAGAGGCAGCTGTGACTGCCGAAACTCTTGGCAACCAGGTTCAGCGTTTGTTTGATGTGGGTGTTGCGGGTATTCATCGCTTGCTGTCGCAAAAGGAGAAAATCGATGCAGCAACCGTATTAGTGGTTGTTGCGGGAATGGATGGAGCCCTGCCCAGCGTTGTGGCCGGATTGACGGATAAACCTGTTATCGCCGTTCCAACAAGCGTAGGATACGGAGCCAGTTTTGGAGGGTTAGCAGCTCTGCTGACTATGCTGAACAGCTGCGCCAATGGTGTGACTGTTGTTAATATTGATAATGGCTATGGTGCGGGCTACTCTGCTTCTGCCATCAACCGAATTGCAGCTCCTGTGCAGGTTTCATCAAAGGAAAGCCGATGACGAGAATTTTATATTTTGATTGCTATTCCGGTATCAGTGGAGATATGACGCTAGGTGCCCTGCTTGACCTGGGTGTAGACCAGCAGGAACTCTTTAGGCAGCTGAGTACCCTGGGAGTAAAAGGATACCAGCTAAAGACCGCCCGCAAACAGTTGAATGGAATCGTCGGAACCGATTTTGATGTGGTTCTGAATACTAAGCAATCGCACCACCATCGGCATCTTCCTGAAATAAAAGCGATCATTGAAAATAGCAAAATCAACCGGACTGCAAAGGATTTGGCTAAACGTATGTTTGAAGTAATTGCCCGTTCTGAAGCAAAAATTCACGGCAAAGCCATTAATGACATTCATTTTCACGAAGTTGGTGCCATAGATTCGATTATAGATATCGTGGGAGCGGCTGTTTGTATCTCCCTTTTAAAACCGGACAAAGTTGTTTGTTCCCCTTTGCATCTCGGGTCAGGAACTATAAAATGCGCACACGGTTATCTGCCTGTTCCGGCTCCTGCAACAGTTGATATACTGAAGGGAATACCTGTTTACTCAACTTACATTCAAGGTGAGTTGGTAACACCGACCGGCGCAGCAATCATTAAAACCATCGCCACTGAGTTCGGCCCCATACCTGGTATGACAATCCTGAAAACAGGGTATGGAACAGGCAAAAAAGAATTGAAAATTCCCAATCTGTTAAGAGTGCTATTTGGGAAGGCATCAGATAGCTCCGCTGAGGAACTTGTTCTACTGGAAACAAATATTGATGACATGAATCCGGAGATCTATTCCT
This sequence comes from Pseudomonadota bacterium, assembly GCA_022360105.1. The sequence goes on along the minus strand of JAKSDL010000454.1, from coordinate 7,571 downwards.
ATCTCTTACCGCTGCTTATGGAAAGGGGTGCCCTGGACGCTTATCTCACAAATATTGTTATGAAGAAGGGAAGACCTGGGGTAATATTGAGTGTTTTATGCGAACCCGGAGATGCGGAATCATTGGAGGAGATTATCTTTTCAGAAACCTCAACCCTGGGTATTCGTCACTTCAAACCAAAACGATCCTGTCTGGATCGGGTTCAATCAACCATACAAACTGATTTAGGACCAGTCATTGTGAAATCCGCCTACAAAGACGGAAAACATCTGAAATCAGCGCCTGAATATGAGGTTTGCAAAAAACTGGCACGGAATAAGGGAATACCGCTGAAAGAAGTATATGATCGTATCATTTCCAGCCACGCATTTAAGGAGCTTGAGAAGAAATACCAGGGATGAAAAAAAGCGTTTGATTGAGAATTGAGAGCTTAAAACACTCCGGTCCCGCTGTCGCAGCGCAATGGTTGCTCTCGGTTTAAACTAAGGTTTCAATTGGCTAAATAGTCTTCAAGCTTCCCCAGTGCTTCCTGCATATTTGCTCTACCGAAACCTATCCTGAAATTGTTATAGGAAGGGTCATACAAGCTACCTGGTACCAGCAATACTCCTGCTTGTTGAACCAAATCATTACAGAACTCAGCGATCTTTCCTTGTTTAAAACCCGGGAAAGCGATGGGACCAGCCTTTGGCCTCACCCAGGAAAAACGGTCCTCATGCCTTTCAAAGAACACATCCAGTAATCCCAGGTTTTTAGCTATAATGGAAAGATTCCTCTCAAACAGTTTTTCTTTGTTTTTTAATCCAAGAATTGATAAGAATTCACTGGGAGCACTGTTACAGATCGTCGTATAATCCTTAAAAGATGCCAATCTGTGATACATCTCCTTATTTCTGGTGACAATCCAGCCAATTCTTAATCCTGGCAATCCAAAACTTTTCGACATCACTCCCAGCGCAATCCCGTTTTCATCAACTTCACAAATAGATGGCAGCCTGTCCGAAACCTCATACTCCAAAAATCGATAAACCTCATCCGAAAAGACGCAAATTCCATTCTGACGAGCAAGTTCAATTACCTGGTTGTACTCATCACCGGTCATTTGGTAACCGGTAGGATTGTGAGGAGAATTGACGATAATAAGTTTGGTTTGTGGATTGATCTGATCTGACAAATAATCGAAATCGAGCTTCCAGGCAGGACCATCCTCCAATCTCCAAAAACTCACCTCACAGCCGATCGCCTGTGCCACTTCGGCTAGTGATTGATAGCAGGGGAATTGCACAATCACATGATCTCCAGGTTGCAGCATGGCATTCATGGTATTGAATATGGCCTCTTCAGCTCCAGTATGGACAAGCACCTGGTCTGGGGAAACACCATCGTACAGTTTTGCAATTTCTTCCCTTAAAAGCGGATGCCCCTGTGATTCCGTATAACCTAACCAGAGATCTTTGAATTCGGCTTCAGCCTCCGGCTCCATCTTAAAAAGATCTCCAATGGACATGGATTCGCAATCAGAGCAGCAAAGCAAATAGGGGGCATTAAACTCATATTTGGCGAAAAAGCGTTCCAGTCTGAATGGTTGAATCTGCATGAAATCTCCGATAATTTAAGCAAACCTAGTAATACCAGCTGCCCTGGCTTGTTCCATGGCATGATTGAACGCTACCGGTGACAGGTTTTGATTAATTTCTTCAACATGATGTGCCTTCCCACAGGGACGGTATTGATCCATTATATTTACGTATGTGTTTTTAGATATTTCGTTGACAATGTATGACATAACTTCTTCGGTACCAGCTGTGCCGTTTGGCATAACAAGATGTCTTACCAGCAGACCCCTCGTGGCAATCCCTTTTTCATCGATCTGCAAATCACCTACTTGTCTATGCATTTCCTTCAAAGCTTTCCGAGCCACTTCGGGATAGTCAGGGGCATTGCTGGTCAATTCCGCAATTTTAGGATCCCAGAACTTAAAATCGGGCATGTAGATATCGATGATGCCATCAAGGATTTCAAGGGTTTCAACTTTGTCATACCCACTGGAATTATAAACTAGAGGGACTTTCAGGCCGCCATCTATAGCCATATCCAATGCTGCCAAAAACTGTGGGACAACATGTGAAGGGCTGACAAAGTTGATATTGTGACAACCGTTATTTTGCAGAATCAGCATGGTCCCGGCCAACTGCCCCAGACTATATTCCGTGCCGTTCCCTTCATGGCTGATATCGTAATTCTGACAGAAATTGCATAGCAGGTTGCAATGAGTAAAAAAAATAGTTCCCGATCCAAATGCTCCAACTAACGGAGCCTCTTCCCCAAAATGGGCATTAAAGCTGGAAACGTAAGCTTCTTCGCCGGTCTTGCAATCGCCCAACTCGTCAGAAAGTCTGTCTACTCCGCAATTTCGCGGGCAAAGGGTACATGAGTTCAATAAACGTCGGGCCTGGTTTATCTTATCCCGCAGCAGACCCTTTCGTTTTGTCTTCAGATATACAGGTTCAAATTCAGACATGATAGTTCCTCATTCAAAGGTTCGCAATCGTTGCCCAAACCCATCCAGCCAAGCAAAATCCCCTTCAACGTATCTTGCTTATCCTATCCCTCCAGAGTAAAACTGACAATTGATCTCTTATTCAAGAAAATCAGCCGGACTTTGTATTCCTCTTCCCCCTTTTTTTGTCACATGCGTATAAATCATTGTAGTACTGACATCTTTATGCCCCAATAGGTCTTGAATTGTCCGAATATCATACCCGGCTTCCAGCAAATGGGTTGCAAAACTGTGTCTTAAAGTATGACAGGTTGCATGTTTTGGTATCTTTGATAACTTGACTGCTGATTTGACAGCCCTTTGAACCTGCCCTCTCCCTATATGATGCCGCCTCATGACACCAGTTCTGGGATCAAGAGTTTTTTTATCTGCAGGAAAAACATATTGCCAGCTAAGATCCCTGTTGGCCGTTGGATACTTTTTTTCCAATGCAAATGGAAGATAGACATTGCCAAAACCCTCTTGAATATCAATTTTGTGGATTAGAGAGACCTTATTGATTTGATGTTTTAACGGATTAAGCAACATTTTTGGCAGAACTGTTATACGATCTTTCTTACCTTTTCCATCTCTGATCATGAGTTGATTGTAACTAAAATCGATATCCTGAACTCGTAATCTGAGACTTTCCATCAACCGTAATCCAGACCCGTACAGCAAATTGCCAACTATCCAGAATACGCCATCAAGGCAGGATAAAACTAGCTTAACTTCACTTTGGCTGAAGACAACGGGCAGGCGTTCAGGCTTTTTTGCATAATCCAGTTTGTTTAGCCAGCCAAATTCTTTGTTAAGCACTTCTTTGTATAAAAATACCAAAGCCGACAAAGCCTGATTCTGAGTGGAAGCCGCCACCTGACGATCATTTGCCAGATGGTTCAAGTACTGTGTAATTTCATTTTTACCGAGTGTGTTGGGATGGCGCTTTCCGTGAAAAAGAATGAATCGCTTAACCCAATCGACATACGACTTTTCAGTGCTGATGCTATAGTGCTTCCTCCTGATTGCATTGCGAATTTGATCAAGTAATTTCAATGACGGCTGTTGATAAAATCTCATCATTTTTCCTATCCGATTATTCAATTTTTCAAGACTGACCTCCTTTCAAAAGTGAACAAATATACACTATATTTCATCTCCTGACTTGGCAAGAATAATTTCCGGTTTTTCAATAACTTTCTGAACTGCCAACAATAGCCCTCATCAAGCCTTGATTTATGTGTCACATAAAACAAAACCGCCAAAACTAGCCAGTTATGTTTTATGTGTCCCATATACAGGACTTTCACGATCTATGTCCGAATTTGAACCATAAACCTTGAATTAACCATTTTATTGTGTGAGGATCACACCTAAACCGATGTTGGATGGTTTATTTGCTCATCAAAACCACCTAAAGAACTATATCCAAATATAAAACCTAAACCACCCAAAAGAGCATCTATGTTCATATTTACAACATTCCACCACTCAAAACCCAATTATCGATCCGCTAAAACATAATTAGCGTTAAAGCGCGTTGACGGTTACAAAAGTGGGTTTCGTTGAGTAAGCCTTTGCTTTAAAAAAGAACACAGGTATATAAAACACTTCAAACTTCAAAAACAGTACAAGCAGTTGAATGCTACTATCAAAGGTTATTGCAAGAAAATACGCTGCTTGCATTAGAAGGTAAAAGCGAAATTAAATCACAGCTTTCCTTCGGGTAAACCAGAGAAGAATTCGTTTTGCACCCGTTACAAGGAGGGTTGCTCCATATCCGGTTGGAGAAAAGGTAGCCTTTTTGGCAAAACCTTTGTATCCAACTCACATTATTTTGAACCACCTTGTTGCTTGCAAGGGCAGCTTTAACAAGTGCATTAAGAGGGACCGCCATGCCGCCCTCGAAGGGGTCAAATATCCAAGTTTTTGGCAAGGTCATTCTTAACACAAAGCCCGTACAGGCGGCCCCTTATGCCAGCGTTATAAGGAAAAGATGAGTGGAGAAATTACAATAGGAAAAATCGCATCTCCAATTCTTAAATTTGCAACAGGAGGTGTATTAAAGCATTTTAAAAATAAGCGTAGAAAAGCGCTATTAGAAGGGCTAGAATCTTGTGATTATACTATTGATAGTCCAGAAATCCAGAAGGATGAATTCATTGTTTGTTATTTGGCCACAGAGCAAGCTGTTTTTAAAAGTGTTTCTCAGACTAAATTGAATGCTTTGATATCATTGTTTCTAAATAGCCTTGAGTCAAAGAAGATCTTTGAACAGTCAGACCAATACATAGAAGTTTTGTCTATTGTCTCTGAGCTCTCAGAAAGGGAGTTAGTTATTCTTTTTTGGATATTTAAATTTGAGGAAAAATATAAAAGGTCCATCTCAAATAAAGAGCAAGGAGTGAAAAAGCAATTGGACTTTTTAAATGAAAAGACCGGGCTTGGCAGGGAGTTATTGAGAGCTTTGATTATAAGAATAAAAAGGACAGGATTGCTCTTGTCTGAAAACGACTTGTTAGAGAAAAAGGATATGATTATGAGTGGAAATGATACAATTTACCTTTCTCAGCTAGCAATAGAATTGAAAGACTGGATAATGTTTACAATCGATCATCAAAAAACCAATCCATTTAATATCAAGCGAGATTCCTTATAACAAGGGTTTGCAGTGGACCGCCATGCAGCCTTCGATGAGGTCAAATATCCAAATTTCTGGCAAATCTTTCATGAACACCAAAACCTTGCAGGGCGGCCACTGAAACCCGGCGTTAAATGCTGGAAATTTGAGTAAGTGGGTTCCCATTTGTTTTGCTTGTTTGTCCTTCAAAGCATTAAAAGCCCATCTAAATAAGTACCTCGGTCAATCACTGTTAACCTAAAGCCAATACCTCAGTTTTCCTTGACTTCATTGAATGCTAGGAAACTCTCCTTCTTCTCTGGCAAACCTGCTAGCATCTCACCATTGCATTAGTTCTGCAAAATCTGTAAGTCTTATTCCAGATTTTTCAAACAATAAAAAGGTCCAGTGACTTACTCAAAATCGGACTGGAAAGTTTTTACATTTGGCCCGGTATTGGCCAAAAGTTGAAAGCACGAATGTTATTGGCTCTGTGAGAAGTTACTGTCTGTGGTCATGGCAAGTAAAACCTTGGGGTAGCATTTAACAAGTGCATAAAGAGGGACCGCCATGCTGCCTTCGATGGGGTCAAATATCCAAATTCCTGGCAAATCCTTCGTGAACACCAAAATCTTGCAGGGCGGCCACTGAAACCCGGCGTTATAAACTAGAACAATGAATGAAATTCAAATCAAATTAAATAAGATTGCTCAAGACATCATTACACTCGATTCAGGCATTGTTTGGTTTGAAAGTTATGAAAAAAATGAGAAGCTTCAAATTCTTCATTTCATCGCCCTAATGATTTCACAGAGTCACCCGCGACCGGAAGAAGTCGACATTGCTTTAAAACAATCAGGTCTGAAGGAAACTTTTACACCTTGTGTTTTAGTAAGAGAGAAAACATTGAAAGAAGCATTAACAGGTATCCTAGAACTTCCAGAAAACGAATACCGGAAATCTTTCATCTTATGTATTAACATTTTTAAAGTTGCTGATGAACGTAGAAGGAATACTGAATGCAAAAACGGTTGCTCACATTGGTGGCACAACTTAAATCGTTTATAACAAGGGTTTGCAGTGGACCGCCATGCTGCCTTCGATGAGGTCACATATCCAAATTCCTGGCAAATCCTTCGCAAACACCAAAACCTTGCACGCGGCCACTGAAACCCGGCGTTAAGTATTTTATAAAAATGGAAGTTCATATTTTTTCAATTTTGATCAGTTTAAGTATATTTGCTCTAATTGCTGATTTCATCGCAAGCATACTATCTTTACCAGTTTATTACAGGTCAGGAATAATGCTTTATCATCGTTCCTGCAGATGCACAGTTTCACCTGATGGCCTTGTAAATGTCTTAAACAATGCATTTAATAAGGCTTTGTTTCCTCCTCTAATGTTTCGCAATATCGGAAGAGGTAATATCGGATTTCAAGAAAAGCCTTTTTGTTTAAAATTATTATACTACACACCACTTTTGAGTGGCTTAATTGAATTTAAAGACAATGGTACAAAAGTTATTGTAAGTGGAAGAATAGGTTGGTTAAACATAATATTTATTTCTTGCTTTTGCCTTATTTTTGTAACAATTAAAGACCCTACCTTGGTACCAATTAAAATTATTGGTATTCTGGTTGTATCTATCAGTGGAATTCAGCTAATTCGGTATAATGAGGTTTTCAAATTTATTAAGAATCAATACAGTCTTGTCAATTGAAATACTTAACAAGGGTTTGCAGTGGACCGCCATGCTGCCTTCGATGAAGTCACTTATCCAAATTCCTGGCAAATCCTTCATGAACACTAAAACCTTGCAGGGCGGCCACTGAAACCCGGCGTTGGGTGCAAATAAACTAAGTTAATTCAGTTTTACAAATATATGACTTACATATTCTTGATGGTCTTTATTTTATTTTTCAGTACGTTGCTGGTTGGAAACCTCCTTCAGTTTAGGTTCAAAAAGTATCTAAACGAAGAGTTCCCAGAACTTTACAATGCAGAGATTTCAAATATCTCAGAAGGGATTTGGACAGGTAAGGCAGTTAGAAAAAAGATTGCTCAACTTTCATCAGACCATGTTTTTCTAGATAAACTCGATGTCAAAGCAATAAAGCTAGCAAAAACTTGTCGTATCAACAGTTGGCTAAGTTTAGTTTCCATGATTGTCTTTTTTCTGATGTTTCCAATTTCTATTTTAGTAAATATGTTTTTTTGATTTGTCGTATTTTGCAAAACCGTTGCTTTTAAATAACACCCAACAAGGGTTTGCAGTGGACCGCCATGGGGCCTTCGATGAGGTCAAATATTCAAATTCCTGGCAAATCCTTCATGAACACTAAAACCTTGCAGGGCGGCCACTGAAACCCGGCGTTAGCGCGCCAAGCGAAGCTTGGTGTGCCTTACGGGGT
>JAKSDL010000239.1 GCA_022360105.1 Pseudomonadota bacterium | reverse complement strand
TAGAAGCAGCCAGATCTGAATTAAAAAGAATCTTTCTAAAAGGTATAAAATTGGTCTCAATTTACGGGTGAACAGTATGAAGCGATGAGGGATTTCGCATTCAAATAGCTGTAATTAAATATTATTTCAATAATACTTGAGAATTCATTCATTATTTGAAGCGATGACAAAATGCATCCTACCGGAAGAGAAAAAGCTGGATTTTTAATGGCTGATATTGTTCAAGTTAAAAAAATTGGGTATTGATGTCGGAAACCCAGGCCCGGAATCTTCATCATGAAAGCAAGCCGAAACAATAACCTGTAACCAATTACTTAGAGTGACATCACGACGACATTTCATTTTTACAAATCCAATGTTGGGATTGGCAGTTGTAATGGCCATGACAACAAACCTTATAGCAGGATCTGTCTCGACGGATGGCCTGGTTTATTATTCGGCAATCTTGGAGCATAGATCGCAGGCTGAAGCAAATTATGAAAACTTAAATAGTCTGGATTTTCGCAAGGCAGACTCCAGCGTGTTGCACCTGGGATTCGGCACTCATCCCTATTGGATCAGGATTGATCCGATGTTATCAGTTAAGGGCAATCAACGTCAGTGGATTCTGGAACTGGCAACATGCAAACTCAAACGGGTAGATCTTTATTATACCAACAGTTCAGGCGGGTGGTCGCATCAGCTGGCCGGCAGCCATGTTTCCCCGAATTTGCAGCAAATTAATGGCAGGTCATTTGTTTTCATGCTGACAGATGCTGATATGCAGAAGCCGATTTTCCTTCGGATAGAATCCATTTACTTTTGGGTGCCGATTCACATATGGAACGTTCAGGACTACTTCGATAAGGAACAAAACCAGGTTTTATCGGATGGTATATTCTTCGGAGTAGTATTTGCTATTGTGTGTTACCATTTATTCATTTTCCTGGCCCTTCGAAACCGATCATATCTGCATTACGCCAGTTTTCTGTCAGTCGTGTTACTCTGGTACTTTTCGGGAGAAGGCTGGGCATTTTCTTTTCTATTCAGCAAATGGCCACCGCCCCTTTCTGATTTAACCCACCTTTCCAGTCCCTTTCTGGGCTGGTTACTTTTAATCACAGGCATTCAGTTCACCAGGGTCTATTTAAGACTGTGGATTCATTCCCGCTGGCTGGACAAAATACTGATTTACTACCAGTGGGTGTTGGGTGCAACCGGGATTCTGGGTATGGTTCTGCTGATATTTGGAATGCGTTCGATTTTTGCCAGTCTCTATAATTTCGGATTTGTATTGATAGTACTGGCAATCCTGTTGTGCTTTTTAGCCGGATATCAAGGATATCGAAGTCACCAGGCAACGGCACGCTATTATCTAATCGCAACTCTCTTGCAGTTTACCGTTGCTATTATCATGGTGTTAAGTGTGTTTGAGTGGTTGCCTATCCCTTACAGTTGGAAAATCCTGCAAATCAGTTCAATTATTGAAATGCTGATTTTTTCTTTTGGTCTGTCGAGGCAGGTTCAACAAGTCAATCAAGAAAAAGAGATAATTCTGGGAGAATTGAAATCCACCAAAGAAAACCTGCTGGAACACCAGGCTACCATCGATCAGTTGCAGGACCGTGTTTTGACCCGGGTAATGGAATCCCGTTTGTACCCTGAAATTGCAAAGCTATTTCCGATCCTCAATAGGATAACTTACATTCAGGCCATTGGAAATTACAGCAGAGTGGTTTATCGAGAAGACGGAATGGAAAACGAGATGGAAATTCAAGCCGGTTTAAAAGATATTGAGAAGTGCTTCAGTTCGGACCATTTTATTCGCATTCACAAAACCTATATGGTTCGATCGGGAATAGAATATACCCTTCAAAGAAGAAGCTCGGCCGACTACGATATGGTGTCCCGCGATTTTGTTCTGCCTGTTGGAAGAAAATTCATAAAGCTGGTCAGGGGGTGAAGGTATTTTAGACTGGAGTTCCCTTTGAAAAGTCATTTTCGATTTTTAGGAAAAAATTTACCTCTTTGTATCGCACGAGGATTTAAAAACTCACCCTCTCTATGGGTATAAAAGAACCCCGAACTATGCCAAATTTTGGCCATCTTGGACTTTTCGGAGGGGACTCAGATTTTTGATTTGAAGAATGTTTCTCTTATCCTCAGGTCTATTCAAGATACTGCCTGAATCCTTCCACCAGGGAGTCGAAGACTGCGCGACAAGGCGGATTGTTTCGAAGGTTTTCATGCATGGTGATCCAGGTTTCCAGCTGCAGAGAGAATTCATCGGACAGAACCCGCACTAACCTGTTGTCGCGCTCAGCCAACCTTACCTGACAGACGCCAATTCCAGCTCCGGCACGAATCAATGCCAATTGCGCAAGGTCACTATCGCAACTAAATGCGAAATGTTCTCGTTCAAAACCGGGGGGCAGCATTTTAGTTACCTGGCGGATAAAATCGTTCGGCTTGTCAAAGCCAACCAGGGAGTGATGTTTCAATGACTGCATATGCCCCGGGCTACCGTTACTTTCAATATATGCTTTACTGGCATGTAAACCCAGTTCAATTTGACCTATGCGTCGTACAACCAGCTGGGTCTGTTTAGGTTGAAACATGCGGACGGCTATGTCGGCTTCCCTGTGTAAAAGATCTTGTGGTCGATTGGAGAGGACCAGTTCCAGCTTAAGTTCAGGATGTTTGGTTCGCAGTTTGACGATTATTGAAGGAAGTACCTCTACACCGATCACCTCACTGGCTGTAACACGGACTGTACCGCGTATCCCTTCACCTTGATTGGTCGCTGCTCGTTCTAGTACAGCCGCAGCATTGGCCATTTCTTCAGCGTAACCTCGCAGTGCTTCTGAGGCTTCGGTTGGCAACAGACCTACCTGGGATCGTGTGAAAAGAGTAAGTTTAAGGGATTTTTCAAGTGCTGCAATATGACGCCCAACAGTAGGTTGAGTAGTACCGAGAGCACGAGCGGCTGCGGACAAGGAGCCTGTTTGCAGGACTGCCAGAAATGAGCGATAAAATTCCCAACCAATATGTTTAGTCATACATAAATGTATAGCTGATCAGCTATTTTAGTCAATTGTGTTTAGCTGGGGTAAATAATAAGTTAATTACTCAAGTTTCGCACCCTTGTTTTATTCTATCAGTGGCTCTGCAGTTCACTGGGGAAGATGACTTTGACATAAAAGCTATTAGCTACTGGCAGATGGAGCGAAGCGAGTCGTATCAAAGCTGGCAGCTGATCGCTAATAGCCAAATGCTTTTAACTGAATAGCTAATGGTGGTTTTACACCATATAAATCATCTACTGCAAAAACAGGTGCGAAGCTTGAGTTTAATTACATAACCCAAATGATCAAGGAGAAAAAAATGAAAAAGCAACAAACAGTTTTGATTCTTGGCGCAACTGGCGGAATTGGTGGTGAAGTGGCCCGTCAACTTCGGGATGCCGATTGGACCGTAAGAGCAATGAAGCGCAATGCATCAACAGACGTTGAGCAGAAAGACGGCATAACCTGGTTGAAGGGTGATGCACTCAGGCAGGCAGACGTAGAAAAAGCAGTCGAAAAATGCAGCGTTATCGTCCATGCCGTCAACCCGCCCGGTTACAAAAATTGGCCCGGACTTGTTCTGCCAATGTTGGAAAACACGCTTGCAGCAGCAAAAAAATCCGGTGCGACCATAGTGCTTCCCGGAACCGTTTACAATTACGGACCTGATGCCTTTCCGGTTTTATATGAGGATTCACCACAGCAACCGCAGACACAAAAAGGTGCTATTCGCGTAAAAATGGAGCAACGCCTGCTCAATTACTCCAAAAAAGAAGGCCGCGTCATCATAGTAAGGGCTGGTGATTTTTTTGGACCAAGGGCAGGTAACAACTGGTTTTCCCAAGGTCTTATCAAACCCGGTCGACCTGTTACCTCCATTAGCAATCCTGGCAGTCGCGGTGTTGGGCATCAATGGTCTTATTTACCCGATGTTGCCCGAGCGATGGTGCAACTATTGAAAAATCGCCACAAGCTCGAGTCGTTCGCTACTTTCCATTTAGGCAGTCACTGGGATGCTGACGGTACCCAAATGATAGAGGCTATTCGCAGTGTAGTTACCAGGCATTCCGGTAAAGCCCCAAAAACGGTGTCTTTCCCCTGGTGGCTGCTAAGACTGCTGGCACCATTTAAAGAAACGCTACGTGAATTGATGGAAATGCGGTATCTCTGGAAGGTACCGGTTCGAATGGACAATTCAAGGATAATCGCTGTTCTCGGCAAGGAACCGGTCACACCATTGATCAAAGCTGTTGAGGAAACATTAAAGGGGTTGAAATGCTTACCTTAGTTTGGAAAATTGAGCTGTCGGCAATCAGCGGTTAGCTTACAAGGTGTTGCTTTGCAAGGTTCAAAAATTACATTGTTGTTTTTCGATTCTGTTGTCCGGGTGATGCGGTTATCAAGTGGTCTGTGGAATTTATAGTTATTACCGACAAACCTTGTATACCTTCGTGAAAAATTTGACAAGTGATTGTCAATTTAACAGACTATGGTCATAGTGAATCACGCAAAAAAAATGGGAAAAACAAAATTGAAGCGCACACCTGCAGGGGATAAATTTACTGATCTGGTATTGGAGATTTTTAAACTTAACGGAAGCTTAAAAACTGCCGGGGATCAGTTGTCAAAGGACTTGGGGCTTACCAGTGCCAGATGGAAGGTATTGGGAGCTCTGGGTCAGGGACCTTTAACGGTGTCACAAATCGCCCGTAAAATGGGGCTGACGCGACAAAATGTACAGCAACTGGTTAACAACCTGGCTCAAAAAGAATTGGTATCCCTGAAAGAGAATCCCGATCATCAGACCGCCAAGTTGATTCAGTTAAACGACTCCGGACGAGACGTCTTAGGCCGGATTTCCCTGAAGCAAATTGAATGGGCCAATCGCATTTCTTCCGCACTCGAAACAAGGGAGCTGGAAACAGCCTTAAAAACCTTGATACTGATTTCAAAGAATCTGGATTAATCCGCAGTTATTTCTTGAGGACAAGATATGGACACACAGTTTTTAGAATCGACAAAAGCCTTTATTGGCCTTCTGGGACTTGATGAAGAGCCGTTAGGAGTGTTTTTCAGTGATGAGAAACCTGATCCCGGTTTTGGACTAAAACCTTCCGATATGCCAACACGGGAAAAAGAGGAAAAGAATGAAGTCGACTGGCATTCCGTTTTCTCAAACTTTGGATGCATTATGGGCAACATTCGAAGAGGCAGGCGCAAAAACATCCCGGCTTATTTCTCCAAAGAACAATTTGGTTGTGCCGGCGGCGCGTTTTGGCTGGGATTCCTCAAACCGCAAACGGAAACCATCATCCAATATGTTTCGACCGGCATTCCCGG
>JAKSDL010000683.1 GCA_022360105.1 Pseudomonadota bacterium | reverse complement strand
GAGATGTTAACAACAAAGCTTTCGTCCGCACCGGTTTTTAACAATGGAACCAATTCCCGGGTCAGCATAAACGGAGCTACCAGGTTGGTTTTAAGCAGATCAAGCATATCGATTTCCTTCAATTCCAGCATGTCCACTCTTTTTTTTGAAGCAACTCCGGCATTGTTGACCAATAGGGAAAGTGATCCACAGAGATCGGTTATACGATCCTTAATCTTTTGGCGTGTTTCGTTATCGGCGATATCGCCCTGACAATAGAGGTGCTCCTGCTCCTTCTTTGAGGCTTGGACCAATTGCTTCAAAAGAGGTTCTACTTCAGAATCAGGTCTTCTGCCATTGATGATGACCTGATAACCGTTTTCAGCAAGACCAACGGCAATGGCTTTGCCAATGCCTGCCGTGCTGCCTGTTACCAATGCTGTTTTTTTTGTCATGTGTAATTCCAGTGGTATCGTCCTTGACTAACGAACGCTTTCCCCGACCAGCAACTCTCCATCCACCTCCAATCGCAATTGCCTGGTTTCACGGTGCCGGATGTTATCGCTGAGCCAACGGGCTGCGAAAAAACCCATTTCAAAGGTGGAGAGACTGATAGTCGTTAACAAAGGTTTATAAATGGCTCTCAGGGGTGAATTATCAAATCCTGTCACCGACATATCGCCAGGAACCTTAACCCCAAGTGACTGAAACGCTGAAATCAGGCGAATGGCAAAGTTGTCATTGAAACCAAACACTGCATCACACTTCCGGTTCAAAAAATAGCTCGCACACTCCTCGTTAACAGCGTTTATGGATTCTACATTGTAAACAAGACTTTGATCCCGGCTGCCAAATTGTTCCAGACATGCAATCTGGTATCCCCTGAGTCTGTCTTCATTCACAGCAATATCGGGACAACCCAAATAGCCGATTCGTTTCATTCCTTTGTGCTGCAGGAATTCGATGAGCTTGATCACCCCTTTGACATTGTTGCAGGAAACGTAGTTTTCCTGTTGAAAGGTCCTGTTTAAGAATATGTAGGGAATATTATTCCGTTGCAGTTTTAATTTCACCGCTTTGGGCGCTTTACCGAAGGCAAATATCACTCCCGAATAGTTAAATTCGTTGTCTTTTTCCCAAAGCTTCAACTGAGAAAACGTTTTGGTATCAATACCGGTTTTCTCTTGAACAAATGCGCTGTTGATCGAGTTTACGAGCTCACCCATATCAAAAAACGGGTTGTGCCCTATCTTTGTCGAATCGGGAATTACCAACAGCAAGGATACCTGTGAACGGCTGGCAGGTCGTTTTCGTTTGTTGATTGTAAAATTGTATTTTGCAGCAGCTTTGTGAATCCTCTGCGTAGTTTCCCTGGAAATTCGAGGATCATTATTAAGTGCACGAGACACCGTACTTGAAGAAACACCACATTTTTCTGCTATGTCATTTAGTTTCATAGATACGGATTGCTCGAATGCCGAGTTTGGCAATAGATATTCTTGTCATCCTTGAGCAACAGTGAACACTTGCCACACAAGGTGCAATAATCGATCGCTTCAGGGTCTTCAACTGCTTTTACAGGAAACAAGGGATCAGCCAGATTCTGGCGGCCAAACCCAACAAAATCGGTATAGCCCTTTGTTATGTTTTCTTGTGCAAGGCTCAGGCAGGTTTCATCGCCAGTTGTGTAAGTCGAGCCTATGACAGCTACCTGCGAAAGGGCTTGTTTGAGTAGCTTTGTGTATCTGTAATGACTGATTCGATAAAACTCACCGTTCTTTAAAGGTCGGGTCAGCAACGGCGTTTTGGTTGGAATACCGCCGGAAACATTGATGTAGTCGGTACCTGCATCGATAAAACGGGTAAGAATCTCATGCATATCTGTAAAATCTTCGATCAATTCATTTTCATTCGCAGTGCCACAACCACCCCTGATACCTTCAAACACCGAGATCCTGGATCCGACAATAAAGGCCGGATGTTGATCTTTTGCAACAGCAATTAAATCGGAAATAAACCTGGCCCTGTTTGCGATCGATCCGCCATATTTATCCGAACGTTTATTAAGCGGTCGCAAAAACTCACCTCCGAGGTAACCATGGCAAGCTTTGACATCGACTCCATCTAACCCGGCCCGGTTGGCCAGTTTAATTGCTTCGGCAAATTGTTCCTTGATAGCATCCAGTTCAGTTTCGGTTAAGACCGGTATATCCGATTGTTCATCATCATAGACTTTGACTTTTTGGGAAAATGCACCGCTTTGCCGGCCGGAATGGGTCAGTTGAATCAGCAATAGGCTTTTGTCATTGATAGCTTTGAATTCATCAACCAGTCGCTTGAAACCATCAAGATTTGCCTTGTTAAGTACAAGACCGTTTTGCCTTGCCAGGTGAGCGTCGGTGATCGAGGTAGCCTCGATGAAAACAATGCCCCAGCCCCCACGAGCCAGTTCGTTATAACGCTTAATAACTCCTTCACTCACCGAACCACCGGTACCGGCCGTATTGATCTCCATAGCCTGGGCAACAAAGCGATTGGGGATGGTTTTACCTTTGAGTGCATACACTGCTTGCAGCGGATTTAGACTATTATCCATAACTTACTGATATTAATAATTAAAGATTGAAATTTTACCAAGGTATTTGTTTCCCACGATTTAAATGTACTTATTGCATGCAATTTATGCAATAAAAATTTGCATTCGTTTCCGGATCTCCAATTTGAAGCCACCCCCTGTTTTCAGCCCTGAAACGAACCACTTGGGTTGGATTTTTGCAATTGTTCTCGGATCAATCGGTAACAATTCAACTCATACCAAATCAAAAAAGGAGAAAATCATGCCTCTTGTCACGCCGTTACCACCGGATGCCGATGAAGAAGTCGGCGAACTGGCTCGTTTCTTTAATGAAACCCTGGGTTTCTGTCCCAATAGCGTTTTGACCATGCAACACAGACCTGCCATTGCCAAGGCTTTTATTTCATTGAATATGGCTGTAATGGAAAACAAGGGCAGGGTAACCAGTGCGTTAAAACGACTGATTGCCTATATTTCAAGCTACGCCGCGGGATGCAGATATTGCCAGGCTCACAGTATCAGGGCGGCAGAAAGATATGGAGCGGAGGAAGAGCAGATGGAGCACATCTGGGAATATAAAACCCACCCGGCATTTAATGAAGCGGAACGAGCCGCCCTGGATTTCTCACTGGCGGCGTCCACCATTCCTAATGATATTAATGAAGATCTCCAAGAACGTCTTCATGAACACTGGGACGACGGAGAGATCGTTGAAATGCTGGGTGTGATCTCACTGTTCGGATTTCTCAACCGCTGGAACGATTCCATGGCAACTACGCTGGAAGAAGGTGCGGAATTATCGGGGATTAAGTGGCTGGGTAAATCCGGCTGGGAGAGAGGGAAGCATCTGTAGCAGGCGGCCGCGTAGGACCGCCCTACCGTTTGCCCTCTAATTCAATTCTGATCACGATCAGTTGATAAATTCGTCATTAATAATTCCCAAACTTAAAACCGATCAAGCCTTCTCCCGCATGGGATTGTTAGGATGCGTTGTCCAGTCGGCCGGTTCGGGATTGATGTCCAATCCGGTTCGCGGGTCTTTGCCTTTAGTCATTTGTTTCATGGTGATGCAGTTCTCGATTGGGCAGACACTAACACAGAGATTACACCCCACACACTGGTCATCCAGCACTTCAAACTTTTTCTCACCGTTAACTATGTGCGTGATGGCCTGGTGCGAAGTATCCTCACAGGCAATGTGGCACTTGCCGCATTTGATACATAGTTCCTGATCGATTACCGCTTTCTCAATATAATTCAAGTTAAGGTATTTCCAATCTGTTATGGATGGTACTGCCTTACCCACAAGCTCATGCACGGAAGTCATCTCTTTTTGATCGAGAAAATCGCTGAGACCATCGATCAATCCTTCCACCACCTTAAATCCATAGACCATGGCAGCTGTGCAAACCTGTACATTGGTAGCCCCCAAGGCGAGGAAATCAACGGCGTCTCTCCAGGTAGTTACCCCTCCGATGCCTGATATCGGCAATCCACGTGTATCATCCGTCCGGGCTATTTCAGCCACCATGTTCAAGGCAATCGGTTTAACGGCCTCACCGCAGTATCCTCCATGGGTTCCCATGCCATCTGTGGTTGGATACATGGTTAATGTGTCGTAATCCACTCTCATAATGGAATTGATGGTATTGATCAGCGACACTGCATCTGCGCCCCCTTCTTTGGCGGCTCTGGCAGGATGAAGAATATTTGTGATATTGGGAGTGAGTTTGATAATAACCGGCAGCCTGGTATATTTTTTACACCATTCGGTGACCATTTTTACGTAGTCCGGCACCTGACCGACCGCTGATCCCATACCACGCTCCGACATGCCATGCGGACAGCCGAAATTGAGTTCAAACCCCTCAACCCCGGTATCTTCAATCATTGGGATATGCTCTGCCCAGGATTCCTCGTTCATGGGTAGCATCACCGAAGCAATGATCGGTCGGTCCGGCCAGTTCTTTTTTACATTTCTGATTTCATTAAGATTCGTCTGCAAAGGACGGTCTGAAATCAATTCAATGTTATTGAATCCGATAACTCTCCTGTCGTTACTGTGGATCGCAGCGTAGCGGGGCCCGTTGACATTGACGATATTCGGATCTTCCCCCAGCGTTTTCCAAACCGCACCACCCCAGCCGGCTTCAAAGGCCCGGTTCACATTGTATTCTTTGTCTGTTGGAGGACCGGAAGCAAGCCAAAACGGATTGGGAGATTTGATACCGATGAAATCAGTTTCTAAATTTGCCATTGCGTTTCCTCTCTTTGATATATCAGACCGTTAAAAGCGGCTGTGCATCGCCATTGATCGAATTGAAAGTAACACCAAGCTTATAACAAAACTCGAAATATCTATTGGTCCGATTTCAGGGTTTCATGTATGGAATGCGCTGCCAGTTTGCCATCCTGCACAGCACAGACGGTCAGGTCCTCACCTCCGAATATACAATCACCACCGGCCCAGACATTTTCCAGGGTTGTTTTACGATTTTCATCAACCACTAACCGTCCCTGGTTCACAGACAAGGCACCTAAAGAATCGCCCAATGGATCAGATTCAAAGGTCTGCCCTATGGCTTTGAATACAACATCGGCTTCCAGTTGAAAGAGCTCACCGGTATTTGTGATACGCCCGTTGTCATCAACACTGGTTACTTCAAACTCAATTCCGGTGACCCGGCCTTTCTCACTTAATACTCTTTTTGGGTTTGAGCAGTAGCGCAAGGATACATCATTTGTTTGGGCATAGATCTGCTCGTGTTCGCTTGCTTTCATGTTTGCCTTATCCCTGCGATAAGCTATGGTCACTTCCCGGGCTCCGAGTTTTTTGGACTGCACAGCCACATCAATGGCTGTCATACCGCCACCAATCACCACAACTTTATCCCCAACGGGCAACTGCGATTTCTTCACAGCTTGTCTCAATTCGTGTATGTAATGTTTGGCATCCAAAACACCCTCAACCCGATCTCCCTCTATTTGAAATGAATTGACGCCATCCAGCCCAATTCCTACGAAGACGGCATCAAAGTCATTTCTTAAATCCTCCAGAGTAAAATCCACTCCCAGCTGCTGTTCCTGTTTAATTATGATACCCCCAATATCTAGAATGTACTCGACCTCTTTCTGTGCGATGTTATTCAAGACCTTGTATGCCGCGATGCCATACTCGTTGAGTCCGCCGGGCTTTGAGTTTTTGTCAAAAACAGTCACCGAATGACCAAGCGTCGCCAGGCGATGGGCGCAGGAGAGACCGGCTGGTCCGGCCCCCACAACAGCAATGGTTTTGTCCGTCGCGTGTTTTCTATCAAACAGCGGCACCTTCTTCTCGATAACTTCTTCCGTGGCAAAGCGTTGTAACAGTCCGATGGCCACCGGCTTGTCTTCATGCTCATTCCTCACACAGGCTCCTTCGCATAACACTTCCGTGGGACAGACCCTGGCACACATCCCTCCCATAATGTTCTGTTCCAGGATCTTTCGAGCCGACCCTTTGATATTACCGGTCTGTATCCTCTTTATGAATTCCGGGATGTCGATTTCGGTGGGACAGGCTTTGATGCAGGGAGCATCGTAGCAAAAATAGCATCTGCCGGCTTCAATTTCCGCTTGGGAAGGTGTGAGAGGAGGGTGCATTTCGGAAAAGTTAGAGCTAATCTGTTCTTCAGTTAACCGACCAGCCGTAGCGTTTTCGGGGTTTTTCTTGGAACTGCTGTTGGTGAATTTCATAAGCAAATTCTCCTGTTTGGTGTGATTGATTACCTCCCGCGACGTTTATCGGTTCACTTTGGTTGGTTCAGTCACTGCGATTCGCTTTCGCACTGCATCATAAAATGGCGCGTAGGGCGGTCGATTCACATAATTTCCTGCACCCTTCTCAACCTTCAATTCACCATTACTGAAAACGATCTTGCCGTTACTGATGGTTGCGGAGGCAGATCCTTTAACAGTCATTCCCTCAAAGATATTGAAATCGATTTTTTGATGATGTGTTTTGGCCGAAATTGTTTTTGTTGCTTGCGGATCCCACACCACCAGGTCGGCATCTGCACCTACAGACACACTTCCTTTCCTGGGATAAATATTGAATATCCGGGCAGCGTTGGCGGAGGTGACTTGCACAAACTCATTCATGGTTAAGCGACCGGTGTTCACACCATGATGCCATAAAACTTCCATGCGGTTTTCGACTCCCGCTGTGCCGTTGGGGATCTTGCGAAAATCATCCTTGCCCATGGCTTTCTGGTCATGGCAGAAGCAACAATGATCAGTGGCCGTTGTCTGCAGGTTTCCGGCTTGCAATCCTTTCCATAAAGCTGCCTGATGCTCTTTGGCACGGAAGGGAGGACTCATGACGTGGGCTGCAGCCCTGCCCCAGTCAGTATCACGATAAACCGAATCATCTACAACAAGGTGTCCGGCCAATACTTCACCAAAGACCCTTTGTCCCTCATTTCGAGCCCTGGTAATCGCCTCCAGGGCTTGTCTGGCAGAAACGTGGACGATATAAACCGGTACATTCAAAACCTCTGCAATGCGTATCGCCCGATTGGCAGCTTCTCCTTCAACCTCTGGCGGACGAGATAAAGGATGGCCTTCCGGACCGGTAATTCCTTTGTCATAGATTTCCTGCTGTAGCCGATAAACCAGTTCTCCATTCTCGGCATGTACGGTGGGCACCGCACCAAGTTCCAGAGCCCGGGAAAAGCTGTTCACCAGGGTTTCATCGGTTGCCATGATGGCACCTTTGTATGCCATGAAGTGTTTGAAACTGTTGACGCCATGTTCCTTGACCAGGGTTCCCATATCCTTGTACACAGAGTCATCCCACCAGGTAATAGCCACATGGAAGCTGTAATCTGAGACCGATTTTTCCGCCCATTCCCGCCATTGATTGTATGCTTCCATGATGTTCTGCTGTGGATTGGGAATCACGAAATCGATGATCATGGTAGTGCCACCTGCCAAACCTGCCGCTGTACCTGTGTAAAAATCCTCGCTGGCAACGGTTCCCATAAAAGGCAGTTGCATATGAGTGTGTGGATCGATGCCGCCTGGCATGACGTATTGCCCACCAGCATCGACCGTTTCGCAGCCGGAAGGAGATGATATGTTTTCGGCAATTTCCTTAATTTTACCATCAACACACAAAACATCAGCCCGGACGGTTTGCTCGGCTGTAACAACAGTTCCGCCTTTGATTAGCACACTCATGATTGTCTCCTTATGGGGTCATCCACTTCCTCCGAGGATTGAAGTGAATACTATTAATGTGGGATTTGTAGCTGTCAAATCGATGAAAGGAATGGGTGTTTTGGGATTGTTGTGACTTAAACATTAATTATCAAGACTGATTTAAGTCCTATTGATTGTGCAGTTTGTCATTAAACAGAATATATTCTGCTAAAATTATACCATTTTTTGGTGCATTAACTGATGGTCAGTCTTGCCACCCATTTTCTATTTTTATCTTTTTATTTCAAAGGTTTGACTACTATTGTGAAGTTGATTTAGACATCAATTAGCTGGCATTTTGTGTCTCAAGGACACAAAAGTCTCTTATTCATAAAAACCAATGAGACATTGTATTGAGACAATAACCGCACGTTATATCCCCGCCTTATTAGTTTTTGCAATCTTAACAACGGTTTGTCATAATTCGATCTACACAACCAACACAGGCAACCAGGCTGATATTCGGTCCAATCAATGTTGAAGACATCCACCCTTAATGAACAGGTGCATTATTCCAAGGAGTTTTGGAGGCAATTTGGAATTGATCTGGTATCCGGAGATTATTCCTCAATTCAAACCAGGCATCTGGATTCCATCACCCTGAAGGTCATAAAAGAGCAACTTGAGGCCGATCCTGATTATGACTCACTGGTTGCGATCTCTCAGCATATCCGTGCAAGCTTTTTAGACCAACAGGAGAAAGACGAAAGATACCGGGAGTATCTTGGTTTATTGTACTGGTTGGCAGCCGTAAGCTCTTTCTTCTTTAATAAGAATAAACAGTACGTAAAACCGTTAAACAAGCTCAACCCACCAAAAACATCCTTGCTGACTTTGCCATTTTCGTATCATGACCTGGGATATAAAGAGCTGATTCTGCTCGAAAAGGAAGATATGGATGCGCTCATTAAAACCTGGGGAAGGCCGAGAAATCATAAAACATTAAGGGAAATTCATCCCAACTTCTGGCAAGCATATTCAGGAGAAAGCGTTGAACCTCAAAACAGTAGATTTGAGCATTCAAACCTAAAACCCCAGATTCAACAACGATTTCGCAACAAAAGACCTTACTCCTCGTCTAAATGGGAAAGTCTGGTGTTTACACTAATTTGTGTGACTTTGTTAGGACTTTTATTTATATTTTGACTTGTTATCCAGTTAAGTATTTGTGGTATCGATCGTTTATACTGATTCTCAGCACTCCACGGGAGTGCTTCATAACAGCCCAGGGTGAGCGTGGCGGAACCCTGGTGTTGTATATCAAGAAATGCGACATGCTCTGAAAGAGCATTTCAATGATGAAGCACTCCTTCAGAGTGCTAACCCGTCTCGTCCCCGTTACCCAGGGTTGTAACCCTGGGCTTTTATGAGATCCCCCTTCCGGGGAGATAGACAGCAGCCTGATACATCGATCTTCTTAAACATTCAAACAGAGCATTCCCAGGAATTTTGGAGTGTTTAGACTTTTAAATAAATACATCATTGCCCTTGCCCTGTGCAACGCTGCTTTAACTCCTCCCTCGGTAGAGTCAACAATATCCGCAATCTCAAGTAGCGAGAATCCCAGAACTTCTTTCAAAACCACACAGGCTCTTTCCTTGGGTGGCAGGGTTACAATCATGGTTTTAATGGCCCGGTTCACTTCGAACTGGATTTCAACATCATCGATGTTGGATATCGAAGCCAGCGATTCTTCATCTACCAATAATGTCGGGGGCTTCCTTGCTTTTAATAAATCCAGCACTTTTCTGTGAGTTATGGTGAACATCCAAGATTCAAGTTTTTCAACATCGGACAATTCATCAAGTTTGAAAAAAGCCTTTGCCAATGCTTCCTGAACAATGTCTTCCCTATCCACCACTGAACCGCACATACGAGATGCAAATCGATGTAAGTTTGGTCTGATCGATTCTACCAATTCCAAAAATCGATCGCGATTTGTGAAGTAATCCTTGTCCAGTACTTTTCCTATTTGACTGCTCTTTTCTGACATGAATCTCCTTTGGATTTAAATCTTAGACTTTTTTCTTGTTTAGTGGTTAGACGAAATCAATACGCAAAAAGATACCTAGAAAATTTCAAATATTAAAAAACTATCTGATTATAAATGATTCGCAGTCAATTCTATAGATCGAATTGGAAAAGCTGTTATTTGATTTTGGATAAACCACCGGAGGATTGATCCAGCATGATTAGCCACTCGCAATTATCATTTGATTGTTGATTATTAAAATGAAAACAATCCCTAACATTGCCCTGTGATCCTATCCTACCCAAATGCAATAAACTCGACCTAACAAAAGCTCCGGAGGAGCGACAGATAGTAGCCAGTGGTGAAAACCACTGGAAGACAATTAAGCCCGTCAACCAGAGTCCTGCAGGGACGACACAATAACCTGATAGATCCAATTCATGT
>JAKSDL010000194.1 GCA_022360105.1 Pseudomonadota bacterium | reverse complement strand
GTGACCAGTAGAATGGCGATGAAAGATAGAATTCCGCTGACCGGGAATTGGTCGAGCATCACAAACATGGCGGTGGAAACGTTGGTTTTAACAGCACCTACAATGTCAGCTTGACCGCTTGATTGCAGTGAAAGGGCTGACCCGCCAAAAACCGACATCCAGACAAATGATAATAGAGTTGGGATCAGCATCACACCCAGAATAAACTCTCTAACTGTCCGACCTTTCGAGATGCGAGCGATGAACATTCCCACAAAAGGAGACCAGGAAATCCACCAGGCCCAGTAAAAGACTGTCCAGGAACCTTGCCAGTTGCTTTCACGGAAAGTCTCCGTCCACATACTAAGTTCCGGAAGCTTTGTTAGGTAATAACCTAAATTCTGAGTGAAACCTCCCAGAATATAAATAGTAGGGCCGACAATGAGTAAAAAGAGCATAAACACAGCGGCTAACCACATATTCCATGCACTGAGACGTTTTATACCCTCATCCAATCCAGCCATGACTGAAGCAGTTGCAAAACCGGTAATCACTACGATGAGGATCACCTGAACCGTCGTTGAGATTTCCACATCAAAAAGATACTTCAGTCCGGCATTGACTTGCTGAACTCCCAAGCCCAGTGAGGTAGCCAATCCGACCAAGGTAGCCAATACCGATAAAATATCAATCACATTTCCCCAGAAACCGTATATTCGGTTTCCAATTATGGGATAAAAAATAGACCGAATGGTGAGTGGCAATCCTCGATTGTAAGCGAAAAAAGCCAGTCCCAGTGCTACAATAGCGTAGATGGCCCAGGGGTGTAATCCCCAGTGAAAATAAGTCGTTCCCATGGCAGCCTGGGCGGCCTCAGGTGAATTCCCTTCAACACCTAAAAACATCGGAGAAGGAGATGCATAGTGATACATGGGTTCTCCAACACTCCAGAACATCAAACCGATTCCCATACCTGCGCTTAGCAACATGGCAAACCATGCAAGCGTCGAAAACTCAGGCTTGGCGTCGCTGCCACCGATACGGATTGAACCGAATCTGCTAAATGCAAAATAAATGGCTGCCAAAATAAACGCATTTGAAGCCAGAATAAGAAACCATCCGGTAGTGCTTGTAATGGTCGATAGAGCGTTGCTGAAAAGAGTAGCAGCTTCTTCACGAAACATGAGTGTTAGTATAATAAATACCAGCAATATGGACGTTGAAATGAAAGTAACATGAGGATGAATATCAAACCCGTAGCCAACCCAGTTTCCTTCACCAGGTTCTTTGCTGTCTGCATCGTCATAAAATGAGGCAGAGGGTTTTACCTGCAGTCCCATGAATTTTTCCCGGTTTTTAATCGCTTTTTCTCGCGCTTCTGATTCTACTATTTTTAGTTTTTCTGCTAATAATCTTTTCGATACTGCTTCTTCATTGGTTGAATGACTCATAAAACACCTTATGCAGGGTTAACCCAAAACAATACTGGAGACCGTTGAGGTCTACTTCAATACGGGCTTTCAGCAGGTGATTGTTCCTGCTTGTGAAGAAAGTGCAAAACGGTATCTTCACCGATATACCAGGGAGAATAACGGCAAGTACTTCTTTATGATGCTCTGTAGCAAGTGGAACTGTGGATTCTGACAGGATAAAAGATGACGATTAAGTAAACAATCATCTTTGCGTCCGGTATTCATCAAGCCCTAACATAGTTCTGGATCCGAGTCAATTTACCGGCAAGCTGGAAAGGGGTCAAAAGAAAGGGGTCAAATCTTCTTTTGACTTATGTAGGGATTGAAATCAGGTGACAGTATCCTTATTAATTAATAGGTAAACTGTCACCTGATTTGTGATCTTTCTATGGAAAGTACTTAACAATGATTTAGAGCTTAAGAAAGTTAAGTCAAACGTAGACTTGACCCTTTTTCGTAGACTTGACCCTTTTTTCCCTTTTTCTTGATTGAAAAAGCGTCCCCGGTGTAAAAAAGTTGAGCAATTTAGCTATGGTAGAGGCACCGGTGTTGGCGCCTGCTCAAAAACGATTACCGAACCGCCGCCCCCGGATTCCATAACATAAACCGTACCCTGGTTGTCCACGTCCAAGTAACCGGGGTCGTTCATATCAATGGCAAATTGAGTGACAAAGGTTCCTGTTATATCAAAAACCTGAACACCAACATTGGGGTAATTACCGGATGCTGGTATATGCCAGGGTTCATCAGTTTCAGATACATACACCAACCCCTGGTTATCTACTGCAATACCAAAGGGACTTCGCAGTTCACCAGGACCTGCAGGTCTGTTTTCACATAACAATCCCGGTTCAGCTCCAAGGGTTCGCTGGTAGTTGCCGGCAAAGTTAAAGGCTTGCACTCGGCAGTTCTTGCTATCTGCCACGTAGATTAACTCTTGGTTTTTATCTACAGCGATGCTCGTACTTCCAACGAAATGACCGTTATCTCCCGGCAAGCCCAAGCGGCCATCAATGAAAAAATTGTCCTTAATAAAAGAGCCGTTTTCCTGGAGAATCCACTTGTTGATGAAACCAACTCGAGACACGGTGTACAGGTTCCCGGCAGTGTCGAAATCGGCATCATTGGCTTGGCATGTGTTTACAAGCGTAACCTCGCCCGAGGTTTTGTCAACAAGTCTGCAAGTCATCCCCGTATCACTGGGTATGAACAGGTCTCCTGCTGCTGTTAGACTAAGACCAAATGAATAAGCAGTGCTAACGTTGAGATGCCGAATAAGGGAACCATCTGCCGCGAACATTTCTATGCCGTCGTGCAAGGCAAATATTTCAGAGCCATCGGGTGAGACTGCAACTCCATTTGGCGTTACCCAATTGCTGCCTTCTCCCAGTCTTTGGGAAGCGATGTACGATGAAGCCGGGGGAGAGGTTACCGGAATGGCAATCCACTTTGTGTTTGCACTGTTGGTTTCAACGGTCTTTTGAATGTAAAGGTCGTTGCTGATGAAGAAACCACTGATTTTCTCCTGGATGGTGACGTTTCCGTTTTCCAGTTTTTTCACAACCCACTTCTGTGAATCATCTCCAGTTGGGGGGCGGGAAACAATGGTATCTTTATATTGTTCCAAATTGGTTTCAAATTGATCGCTATCGTCTGCATCCAGGTAAAGCCCATGATGATTTGATTGGATAGTATAAGTATCCGGTTCGCCCTCCACGGCGCTTAAGGTCCAGCTCGTTCTGGCTTCAATTCTTTGACCGGCCAGATAATTGTAGGTGTCTCCAAATCCGAGGCCAGCCGAGGGATTGCCACCTGCATAGATGTGTTGCATGGCAAATTCACCCCCGGGGACTCTAAACGCATAGGAACCACTAAGATCTTCTTTGATTTTCTGGAAGACGATGATCTTGCTGACACCCGTCGGGTCAGGGTCACCACCGGATTCCATTACATATACTTTTCCTTCGCTATCTACATGCAAGTAGCCGGGATCGATCATATTATAGGCAAATTGTGTGATAAACGTTCCTGTAGGATCAAATACCTGCACACCCACGTTAAAGTGTGAGGTTGGCAGGCCCGGAAAATACCAGGGCTTAAATGTTTCAGTCACGTATACAAACCCCTGTTTGTCGAGCGATATACCAAAGGGGCTTCTCAATCTTCCGCCTCTGCCCGGACTATCTTCACATTCCATACCCGGTTCCGCACCGATGGTTCGCTGGTAGTTACCGGAAAGATCAAACACCTGAACCCTGCAGTTATGCCCATCTACCAAGTACATTAAGTCACGGTCTTTATCAATGGCGATACCCGTACTTCGGCTGAAGTGGTCATTAGACCCCGGCTCGCCTGCCTGCCCATTGATGTATAAGCTGCCTCGTACAAAAGAACCATCTGTCTGAGGAAGCCAATTCGTTACAGAGCCATTTCTATTGACAATGTAGAGGTCACCGGAACTGTCTATTTCGGCATCTGTACCTCTACATCCGGGTATCACAGTGACAGTACCGTCGTTTTTATCGACAACCCTGCAGCTCTGGTCTGTAGGAATGATTAGATCTCCTGTTGCCGTTAGACCCAACCCAAAAGCATAAGCGGTGTTTACATCAAGATGGCGAATTAAAGAACCATCCGGTGAGAAAACATCGATTCCATCGTGCATGGCGAATATTTCAGAACCATCGGGAGAGACGGTCAAGCCGTTGGGAGTATACCAATTGCGATCATTTCCAAAGGTGTGTGAAACCTCAAATGATGATGCGAAAAAAGCTTCTCTGTCATCTTTGTGAAAAGCTTCGATGTATACCGTGTCAGACAAGTCACCTGAACGAACCCCAAAATAGTCTGACAAATTAGAGCTGGAATAAAACAGGGTCGATAATTCCACTTTATACTCTCTATTTGAAAACAATCTCAAAGCGGTATTTTTACCAATTCTCACCGATTCAGCCTGGCTGGTAATAACAGAGGTATTGCTGATGGAATCGCCAATGCAGATTTCTGAAATGAGATTGGCATAATCTACGTTGTCATAAAATGCCAAACAATCGTCTTTTTCATACCATTCGCTGTCTGAATAATTTAAAGGTAAACTGGTGGGGTAGTTGTTGGAAGCCGCTTCGTCCACTTCCATCCATTGCCTGGCTGCGTCAGCGTAATCGGGATGACCCATTCTCATGCCGGATTCCCGCAGCGGTTCATAAAATGAGAGGTCATTTGGCAGATGCCCTTCGTTAACATAGGTTTCGATCTCCTGCCAGCTTAACACTAAATTGGCGTTGGTATAAAATCCGGAGTTGTTTCCGCACATGATGGTGCCTGCATCAGGTGGATAGGGAAGTGCTTCTTCGCCGTCAATGAAATTAAGCCAGCGGAATTGAGCTCCATTGGCATATCTCAATGTGGTATAATCACCACCATCACAGCCGCCGTGGCCTATGCCCATGGCATGGCCAAATTCATGGCTGAATGGCATTACCGGATTGTAAGGAAATGACACGGAATCGCCGCCTCCGTTATTCACGACGCCTTGATGTACCACGGCAATCTTGTCGGCACCATAAGCATCCCTGAGACTTAAAAGCCAGAGTAATACGTGGGTTCCGTTTGAGCTGTTTGGGTATCGATTTGTGCGAATATAATCCTCCTCGGTCACATAGTGTTTACCTACATAACGCAGCTTGGAAGTTGTGATTTTGCTGCGCAACAGATCGTCGTTGTTCTTATTGATATGCTGAAGCGCATGTTCATCAGGGTCGACGTTATTGGCCTCCATCAGGGCCTTGGCAGCAGGCGTGTAAACGAATAGAACATCGATTAGAAACTTGCCGTCTTCTGCTACATTGCTGTATCGGTTAACGGCACTATTAGCGGTGGAAGCCGTTGCCAGCATCAGTTTATCTGCAGACGGGTTGACAAGCGGAACTTCCGATTTTTGATTTTCGCTACCGCAACCCAACATCAGGCCAAAGCATACTGCCAGGGCCAACCACTTCTTTGTTGCTTTCATTAGAATCTCCATTATCATTTTTAAATAAATTCAATTTTTTAATCTCCAACTGAACCAAATGCTTTCTACATTCTTTTGATCAGGTGTTGCTATGCCTGTTTTTATAATTACCTCTTCAGGTAATCCGGAATTTATTGTTTTGCAAACAGGTATAAACTAATCTTCCAATCCCTCTCTATTCAAGTTACTCACGCAAATTCCCCCCTAAAATATGGAATATGGCGTTGATATAACTATTTGATATATTTAGATAAAAATTAACTTTCATGCTGTGTGTTCTAATCCGGATGTGACAGATAATTCGTAACTACAACAAAAGGAAATCACACTATTTCAGGAAACGAATAAAGCAAGAGAAGCTTTAGGAACATTCACGAATCTGTTCAAGGGGTTTAAGATGCGAAGCCTGCATAATTTTACTGACATAAACAAATCCAATGATGATAATCCCTCGGAGCTGTTCCGGATAGGTATTGACCTCTGTTTTCAGAGGAAAAATCCATTTGAAGGCATCGTCAAAAACAAATTGAACAATTTGATAGACGACATATTCAGATATTTTTACAAAGTTAAATTGGTGTGATCAGGTAAAAATCGATCATTTTCCATTTTAAAATATGCAGCATGCGCTCTCCAACCACCAGAAAAAGAAGCCCCACAGAAATCCTTCATAAACG
>JAKSDL010000947.1 GCA_022360105.1 Pseudomonadota bacterium | reverse complement strand
ATGTTAACCGTGTAGTGAACGCCTATATTGAATCGAAGCGGGCTGACGGCGTTATTTATCTGGGTTGCTGTCAAAACGATTCACTGGAACCGATATTCGAAAAGGAAACGGCCCTTATCAGTTGTGGGTCGGACAGGTATGAAAATACCTGCAGTGTGGACTGTGATAATATTGATGGTGGGCTCAAGGCTGCAGAACATTTACTAGGTTGTGGCTGCCGTGAATTTGCTTTCATTGGAGGTCCAAAAGCGCGATTGGAAACGGATCTTCGCTACCAGGGGTTTGCCGGCCGGCTCGAAAAGCTGGGTGGGAGACTTAGTGCGGACCGCATTGTATACGGAGATTACCTGGGCGAATCGGGATACAATCATATGAAGTTATTGCTTAAATCCAATCCGAAAATAGACGGTGTATTCGCTTGCAGTGATCTAATGGCTATGGGGGCTTTGGAAGCAATTAGAGAATCGGGTAAGGTTGCCGGAAAGGATATCTCCGTTGTGGGGTTCGATGATATCCCCTTTGCCCGGTTCAGCAGTCCACCGCTCACAACGATCAGTCAAAATATTTTCAAGGTAGGTGAAACCCTGGTTAACAAACTGATCCAGTTTATGGATGATCGGATTATCTCCAAATCGATCCTGCCGGTCGAATTGGTCGTCAGGAAGACAACGGCAATCAAATGAGTTTTTTTGAGCTTGATTGCAACCGGTTGCATTACAGCTATTAGCGACCAGCCATTAGCGGTTGGCTGATAAAGTGTAAACATCAATAAGTTTTTTATTTGAAAGCGTAGCTTTCACACCCTGTAAATCTTAGGTCATAAATCTAAAATCTGAAATGTCTGTAGACGGAAAATTGGTTAAAACAAGTGCCTACTATCTGGCGTTTATCGTTATCGGTATGTGTGTCGCTATTTTAGGGCCTACATTGCCTGATCTGGCAAGAAACACCCGCAGCCCGATCAGTCATTTAAGTTTTTTGTTTACGGCTCGTGCATTAGGCTATCTGATCGGCGCCTACCTGGGTGGCAGGATATATGATGAAGTCAAAGGGCACCCTGTTATGGGGGGGATGCTCATAGCGACCGCTTTGTTTCTCGCGTTGATACCACAACTGGAATTTCTGGGAGTGTTGATATTTGTGATTTTATTGTTGGGAATCACGGAAAGTGTTGTCGATGTTGGGGGAAATACCCTACTGGTATGGATTCACAGGGATAAAGTCAGTTCTTACATGAACGGGCTCCATTTCTTTTTTGGTGTGGGTGGATTTCTGGCTCCTTTTCTGGTCGCCCAGGTGGTTAAAATTAACAACAATTTCTCCTGGTCTTATTGGGTTTTGTCGGCAATCATTTTGCCTTTGGCGGTATTGGTCTTTCTAATTCCCAGCCCCTCCCCAAAACAGGCGAATGAAAAATATGAAAATGGCTCCATAAACTGGTTATTGGTTGGCAGTGTAATTCTTTTCTTTTTCCTCTGGGTTGGAGCTGAAGCCGGTTTTAGCGGGTGGATTTATACCTATGCTTTGCAGTCAGGTTTGGCGGACAAAACCGTTGCAGCTTATCTGACATCCGCGTTTTGGGGAGCATTTACCATTGCAAGGTTAATCTCCGTATTGATGGCATTGACGTTTAAACCCGTGCAAATTCTCTTTTCCAGTGTTGTGGGAACTATGGGAAGTCTGTTGATTATTGTGGTGTACTCTGATTCCTATTACGCTCTTCTATTTGGCACAATAGGCGTGGGAGTTTTCATGGCCTCTGTCTTTCCCACCACCCTTTCATTCGCGGAACGTCGCATGGTACTGACAGGAAGAATTACCTCCTTTTTCTTCATAGGAGCCGGAATCGGAGGAATGAGCTTGCCCTGGATGATGGGACAGTACATCGAGTCTACCCCAACCATATCGCTTGCCATACTGATTGGCAATCTTGCCTTTGCCTTGCTGGTGCTGCTGTGGATTACCTTGTGGTTAAGACCGAAAATAATTGCAAGGGTTTGACAGCGTTTGATTTCCAGTGTTTCTCAATTAGCTTGCAAAGCATGCTGACCTCTTGTGATTGTTGCAGCTGAATATCCCCGGAATGCCGACGGTGGGTAGAATGATGAGGCGCAGGTAGAAGTGAGGTCTTGAATTAATGGAGCTTTGTTTAAAATAAATGGACCGGCAAGAGATGAAGCCGCGTCGTTGGGAATGATCGATGACAATCGGTCATAATCCGCAACCTCTCATAATTGCGAATCATTTACAATTCAATTGTTTGCTAGGAGGCGAAACGTAATTGGAATTGCCGGACACGGCTTCCTGAATACTGCATATTCATGGAATTAGTTATGCAGTATTCATCTGTACCACGTTAATAGACTCGACTCTTTACACCGAAAAGTCAGTATGATATTTTTGCCTAGATATTGCCTATAAATTATAGGCAATAAGCTTGTATGGCTTTGAAGGATTAATGCATAGTCCGGTTGATCGGTGACGAGTTACCTATCCTACAATTGCTCCCATTCGTGTTCGTGACCGTCCACGTGAATGTGCACAAAACGACAAGTCCGGTTGATGGGCAGGCTGCTTCGGCCCATCCTACAACTGCCATAGCTGAACGTGAATTTGATATGTCCATGCAAAAAAGCAAGATCCCTCAACAAGACACCATAGAACATTTTCTCCGCGAACGGGTGAAGGAGTTGTCCTGTTTGTATGGGATCGCCAGCCTGATTCAGCGGTCCGGCGATTCAATGGATGCCATTTTGAAGGGTACCGTTGAAATCATCCCTCCCTCCTGGCAGTATCCGGATATCACTTGTGCTCGAATTCAATTTGAAGAGTTCGCGTATTATTCTCCCGAATTTCGTGAACCCGATTGGGTCCAGAAAGCAGATGTACATATTGACGGCAAAAACCTGGGAAAGGTTGAAGTTTTTTATCTCGAACAAATGCCTGATAGTGACGAAGGGCCGTTCCTTAAAGAAGAACGGGCATTGATTGATAACATTGCAGAAAACCTGGGAAGGGCCTTTGAATTGATCCGAACCTCAAAGCAGCTAAAACGGGAGCAACATGCCCTGCAAAATATGAATATCGCCTTGCATGAGGTGATTTCAAAAGTGCAGGACGAAAAAGAGGCGATTAGCAGTCGTCTTACCCAGAAAATTGATCGCCTGATTATTCCCCTGGTTCATGAAATCGAAAATAGATTGCCTCCTGAAGATCGGACCTATACAGATTTATTGAGAAAAACCCTTGAAGAAATCACGTCACCCTTTGCCAGGAAATTTTCCAGGGCTTTGAGCAGGCTCACCCTGGTGGAAATTCAGATCTGCAATATGATTAAAACCGGAATGTCATCAAAGGATATTGCCCGGCTCAGGCACATTTCGCCAGCTACGGTTGCCAGGCATCGGGAAAGGATTCGCAAAAAACTTGGTATCGCCCACCAGGATGTAAATCTGGTTAGTTATCTGAATTCAATCATGACAGATACGGTTTAATGATTTTTCAGGTGAGACCTTTATCGTTAAAGAATGCGGTGTAGGCTTTATCTGACTTTTTTATATGTGATCGAAGCCAGTCTCTGAGGAAGTTCATAATTTCGATGGATAAAGCCATTTGTCCGGAATTAAATCGCTCCTGAATTTCAACAACTTTTTTCACCAATTCTTCATGCTCTTTCCTGTGAGCTTCAGCATCCGGGTAGCCATATTGGGCGAAACACTGTTCTTCTGATTTGAAATGCTTGCCTGTGTAAGCGATCAGCCTGCTGATAATTTCTCCCATAACAACGTTGCTTTTTCCTTCTTTCATGGCATCATTAAGATCGTTAATTATATCAATTAGTTTACGATGCTCATTATCAAATGCTGTTACATTAACACTTAGACTGTCGGACCATTCTATCAAAGCCATGTTACCTCATGATGATTACTTTTTTATCCTTAAAAAATGAAATGTAGCTGCGAAGATATCATATTGAAAAAACACCCAAAAGGGTTTGCAAATTCAAATCAAGTTCCCGGGAAATCGATTTAATTGCACGGATGACATTTTTTCCGCGTTGCTCCATACTTATCAGTAATCAGCTGGAATTATTTGATTTTGCAAAGGACCTCTAACAACGGGGTAGTTGTTTGGCAGGCAATACCCGGTATGCTTTCATGATTGGAACGATTCATATGAATGTAGACAGTTTAATGCGGCAATATGGAGAAAAAGTTTATAATATTGCTTACCACATCCTTTTTGACCATCATCGGGCCGAAGATGCGGTGCAGGAAACGTTTTTGAATGTACATAACAATTTGGAAAAATTTCGGGGTGAAAGTGGTGTCTATACCTGGATATACCGCATTGCCGTGAATTGCGCTTTAAAACTGGCCAAAAAGGAAAACAAGGTCATTCAGGAAAGCATGAATGAAACGATAGAAAGGGATCATCAACCCATTCCTGCTGATTTGTTGCCTGAACTTCAATCTGAAGAAGGGAAGTTTATTATTGATGACCTGGTGAATGATATCAGACAGAAGTGTCACTTGTTTGTTACCCACAGACTCTCGGAAGAACGCAGGGTGGTGTTCATTTTGCGCCATGTGTTTCATTTCAGTTATCAGGAAATTGCAACCATTCTTGAAATCTCGGAAAATGTGGTGAAGGTCCGCTTAAACAGGGCTCGTGATCAGCTAAAAGCGCATTATAAGGATAAGTGCTACTGGCATAACAAAAACAACTCCTGTAAATGTGCCAACAAGCTGGGTTTTGTCCTGGCTAAATATCCCCAGATTATTGATGAAGTCAAAAAACGAATGCCCGATTCAAGTTTCAAAAAACAGCTTCACGAATCCCTGAAACACAGAGATCTTTCAATCGAAACGATCTACGAACAATTTCCCATGATTAAATACCAAGTAAAATCAATCCCTTCCTCACAAAAATAAAAAAAAGCATTTCAGGCTGTAACATTTTCCTTTCAGAAATCCTCTAAAGAATAGTTTTCAAAGTTTTTGATGTTATTTTTTCACGGGGAATTAATATGAAAGGCACAATTGTCTATCTGTCCACTTATGGCTCGACAAGGGAATATGCCGAATGGATTTCGGAAAAAACCGGGTTTAGAGCTTCTCACCTGGAACAAACAGCCGCATCAGCATGGCAAAACGCTGACGTTGTCGTACTGGGATGTCCTGTCCTGATGTTCCAGCCAATCTTGAAAGACTGGATCATTAAAAACTGGTCCACGCTACAATATAAACATCTCGTATTGTTCACTACTTCAGGAGCAGTTCCTTCCGATCCCAAGCTTCAGGAAGGCTTTAAAACAAGCTTTCCGGAAACTATCCGGGAACGGATTAACTATTTTCCCCTGGGTGGTCGAATGATTCATGGGGAACTTAGTAACGAACACAAGCAGATGATGAAAATTGCACAGGATTTGATCGATGATCCCATCGTCAAAAAAGAGATGATGAAAGATGTCGATCTGGTTAATCCTGCCTCTATCATCCCGATCCTGAAACAAATCAAGGCTTTGATTCCTGAAGCAGCTGTCGCGCGGGAAAGAGGACAGGTATGACGTCAAATTCATACTAAAGTTGTAGCGATATCAACCTTTAGTTTTATTGAATTTAGCGATTTTACATCAGAGAATTGGGTTTTTTTATTTCAAATCAAAAATCTGCTGTCCTGCAGTATTGGAATGGCAGATATAATAAAGCAAACTTCCTCCGGATAACAGGGCGTGGTTTGATAAAAATT
>JAKSDL010000467.1 GCA_022360105.1 Pseudomonadota bacterium | reverse complement strand
TCTTGCCTTAATTGTACAGGCAACACATCAATCGTTTAACCGATAACCGATAACCGATAACCGATAACCGATAACCGATAACCGATAACCGATAACCGATAACCGATAACCGATAACCGATAACCGATAACCGATAACTGCACTACCTGGGAGGAAGGGAATGCCTCAATACACAATGATGTCCTACAATATTGAGCATATGAGAAAAATGTTCAATAAAAACAACGTTAGAAAGGATAGTAAAGAGCGATTACAGAAAGTTGCAAAAATTATCAAAAATATCGATCCTCATATTCTTGGTGTTGTAGAGGCGAGTAACAAGCTAAAGCATCACGAAGTCCTCGTGAATGATCCCGATTACCTCAATGGTCGATTTCAGATAGCAAAAAGCGAGGTAAACCGTGGCTCCCAGGATTTGGTGGTCTACTATAGAGATCCTTTTGAAGTGCTGGAAGTTGATACCAATGTGGACTTTTATGCACCCTGGCTGGAAGATATCGATGACGATGGCATTCAGGAATTGTGCGATTTTGAAAGAGTTCCCCTGGAGATACTATTTCGCATCAAAGGAACCGATATCCGCTTTTATCTGATTTTAATCTTGAGCAAATCCAAGGGAGTATTTGCTGTCAACGATCTGCTGACTTACCAGAGGATGGCACTTTCCAATAGAAAGAAACTGTTTGCCCAGGCCAAAAAGATTCGCAGGAGACTGGATCAGATCTTGGATATGGAAAATCCAATTCCTGTTATTGTCATGGGAGACATGAATGATGAACCGGGCCTGGATGAATATCAAAAGCAAGTGGGAGCCAGCTCAATTGAAACCCTGATGGGATCAATCTTTGATCCAAAAAAAATCATGCACAACGCGCTTTGGCATCTGTCTTCCGATGATCATAACCGGGAATTGTGGACGGCGGAGTTTCCCGATCAAATTGTCTCCTACAGCAAGAATCATCGTGTATGGATCGATCATATCCTCGTATCTCCCGACATGATTGTTTCTGAAAGTAAATTCAGATATGTGATGGATTCAGGATCAATTTGCCAAAAGGATGAAATAGCCAAAGCGGCGTCTGACCATTATCCTATCTTTTGCCAGTTTGAACATGATGAATAGCTCCCGGTTCATTTATTATACTGCATTTTGATTCTTCCCCAAAAAACCACGATTGGCGAATTGGATCATAGCGCCGGTTCCTTTCACTTTTGCATCGCTAGTTACCCATTCCGTGAGGATTTGGAAATCGGTTTGACAATGAAATCGTATTGCTGAATACTCACTGTGGCATTTTATTTTGAACCACTCGATTTTTATTCAAAATCACAAGGGAGGGGGCATGAAGCAAGCAACCATTAAATTTGTTATTTTAGTTTTTTTTCTGACGATTATACCGGGATTTCTTCTGGCTGATAAATCTGTCACAGTGGACAGGGTACGCTGGAAGAAAAAAACATTTGTCTGGAAAGATCATCCGGATTACCCGGAGTGGAAGAATGAAGGGATCTGGACCGAATATCGAAAAAAAACCTATATATCCCGTGTCTGGAATCCCGGTTCCGGCAATGCTGAAACAATGATGTTGTTTATCGCAGGTCAACAGGGTTCGTCTGGCTCGACAGGTTGTTCTAACTGTGTAACCGGGCAAGACGATAGCTGGGATAACGGCTGGGGCAAGGGAGATCGCTCTAAAACCGCTTCGATTAAAGACTTGTCTCTTGCAGGACGGATGCTTGATTCAGGTTATTTCAGTGCCTACAACACCTTTGTGGGGATCGTCTTTAATTCAAATTTTAACTGGGAGAACACTTCCAGTGCTAAAGTTAAGGCTGAAAAGGCATTCACAAACTGGTTCCTGAAACATGGTCGATACGATCGGGTTGAGAAGATTTTTATATTTGGTTCAAGTCGAGGTGGAACGCTGGCTATGAGGATGTCTAAAAAAATCAAACAGCGTTCCGGGTGGAACAATGTTCCCGTGTTTGTTGGGATACTGGACGCTGTTCCCAATAAGGGGCAAAACGAGCTCAACACCTCCGGACAGCCCACTTGCACCAATCCGCTAAATTCCGGTTATTATTCAAGAAGGGCTGATTTACATGCGTTTTTTAGCGGTTTGGTCAAACCGCAAATATACCATATAATTACAGGAGCCCCTGTGGTATTGGGTACTGCTGTCCATTCTTTCTGTGCCGATACGAATTCCTGGTATTCACAAAGATGGGAAAACCTCAAACATACTGAAATCGGACGCTGTGTTTACAGTGAAGGTTCTCCGTACAGCAGCACTTTGATGGAAGCCGGTATTGTTAGGCTGTATGAATGGGCATTAGATCAAATGTAACTTCGGCAAACCCTCGATATTCTATTAAATATGAATTATCGTGACCAATGCAATCCGGAGTCCTTGGATTTCGTATGAAGTGGCATGATGGGCAACTCATTGCCCAGCAACCGGATTGATTACAAGAAGCGAAAAAGACTGCTTTAGTGGGATCCACTGCTGACTCTTAAGTTAAAGCGATCGATATGAAAAACAAAATAGTTACCACCACCATTAATTCCCCGTTAGGTTCTCTCCTGGCAGGTACTACAGCAAAAGGCATCTGCCTGTTGGAGTTTGAAGATCAACAAAGGGCCAGTCGGCAATTGAATACGGTGGCTCGTATTCTGAAAGCAGAGGTGGTTGAGGGTAGCCACGAATATCTGGATGCATTGCAACAACAGCTCTCAGATTATTTTAATAGCGAACAAACCACCTTCTCCCTGCCGTTGGATCTTGCCGGAACTGAATTTCAAGTGACGGTCTGGAACGCTTTAATGACGATACCTTATGGAACAAAGCGAAGTTACTCCGAACAGGCTCAGTTTATCGAAAAACCAAATGCTGTAAGAGCTGTCGGCAAAGCTAACGGAGATAATCGAATATCTATCGTGATCCCTTGCCACCGGGTCGTAGGTAAAAGTGGAAAGCTCACCGGCTATGGCGGCGGACTTTGGCGGAAAAAAAAGCTGTTAGAGCTTGAATCCAGGCATCGCTAGGTTTACTGGGTTTTTTTTATAAATTCCGTTATTATGTTACAAAACATAATAACGGAAAACATATATGTTCATTGATAGAAAAAAGGAATTACAGGTACTTAATCAGGAATATCGCAAGAAACAAGCATCTTTTACCGTTATTTACGGGAGAAGACGGGTGGGAAAAACCACCTTGATTTCTGAATTCATTAAAGACAAACCTTCCATTTTTTATTACGCCACTGAAGCAAATCTGGAATCCCAGCTTAAACAGTTCAGTTCACAAGTCCTTGATTATTCGGGTAAGAATTACCTGAGTAGCCATTCCTTTGACAGTTTTGAACAAGCATTTTTATTTCTGGCCGACCACATCGGCCGAAAGAAAATCGTATTGGTTATCGATGAATACCATCGCTTGACCCAACTGGATAAATCCTTTTCCGGGTTGATTCAGAAAACCTGGGACACGGCATTCAAAAACAGCAGGATCCATCTGATCTTATGCGGATCTGTCATATCGGTTATTCACAGGGAATTGCTCAGTTATAAATCCCCTTTGTATGGAAGACGAACCTCAAACATTCATCTAAAACCCCTTAAATTCAAACATATCAGTAAATTCGTTCGGGGAGTTTCTAAACTGGATCAAATGAATATTTATGCGTCATTTGGTACCGTGCCTAAATATCTCGAGCTTTACGATAGCAAGTTACCTTTTTGGACCAATGTGGCCACACAGATTCTCGATAAAAATTCATATCTTTACCCGGAAGTTAAATTTCTCCTGAAGGACGAAATCAGTCAGCCCGTCACTTATTTTACAATTTTGGAAACCATTTCCAGGGGAGAAACAAAAATTGGTAAAATTGCCGGTAAACTGGGCGTCCCTGCCTCTTATCTTTCCCGCTACATGCAGCGCCTAAATGCATTGGATATCGTGGAAAAGGAAGTTCCGGTTACGGAAAAATGGCCGGAAAAAAGCAAATTCGGGCAGTATCGAATTAAGGACAATTTTATAAAATTCTGGCTGCATTATGTGTTTATGAACCAATCTTACCTGGAAATCGGAAATGTGGATTATGTGTTAAACCGAGTAAAAAAATCGTTTAATCAGGCGTTTGTGTCTTTTGCTTTTGAGCAATATGCAAGAGAGCTGATTCTGGATAAGCCTCAAAAATACTTGGGGTTCACGCCGGAAAAGCTCGGACGCTGGTGGAACAATTACGAAGAAATCGATTTGGTGGCTATCGGCTCAACAAAAGTGGCTTTTATTGAATGCAAATGGCAGAGTCGAAGAATCGATTATAGTGTTTACGCAGATCTGGTGAGAAAATCCGAACTGGTGCAAACGCAGCCTGATTTGGATAAAACCTATGTGATTTTCTCCAAAAGCGGTTTTGTAAAAGGGATCAGGAATCTGAACGGCAGATTTCATTCCTATTGAATATTGAAATGAAAGGTTAACATGGGTATTGAAGGTCAGTCAGGGGAGTTGTAGAATATAGTTACTGTTTTGGAAAGCCACTGCTCAGGGTCCACCCTGACATTATTGACACTGAATCCAAAATGAAGATGCGGTCCACTGGAAATGCCTGTGGAACCAATCAAGCCAATAATCTGCCCCTGTTTAACCCATTGTCCTTCTTTTACCTTAATGATGTTCAAATGGCTGTAGATGGTTGTTATTCCGTGTCCATGATTTATGAGTACAATTTTCCCATTGGATTTCATGCTTTCGGCCAGCGAAACACGGCCACCGTTTGAAGCCTTAACCGGGGTCCCTGTAACATTCGCTATATCAATGCCTTTATGATACGAAGAGAAAGCTTCATCATTGTATTTGCGTCTGACACCGAACAACGAGCTGATCCGGCCTTCTGCGGGCCTGATAAAATGATTGGCAAAGTAGACCCGTTTGTTTTTAAGTCTCAATCTGCTTCCCAACAACCTTCCTTCTTTCCTGAGCTGTTCAACATTTAAAAGACGTACCTTTCTCTTTGGAAGATTGATGTGCTGAACTTTGAAATTTGCCTTTTGAACGCGCAGGGTCTGGTATATTCTTAATGATTCGCCATTAATATCCACTGCCTCGGCAACTATTTTGTAGCTACCCGGCTTTTTGGTTGCCGGAACGCCGATGAAACTTCGAAAAAGATGATCATGATCGTCATGCCAAATGCGATAAACAGGTAAATCTTGGTCCAACCCTTTCAATTTCAAGCTTTTCAACGTCTGGACAGAATCCACAAAGATAGTGAAAGATTCGCCTTGTTTGACCGAAGAAGGGGTCAGCATGATTTTAAAATAGTTCTGAGTCGAATTGGCAGGGGTGGCAATAACGGAAACGGGAGTTAACAATATCCCGATAGTCAGCAGCAGGATAGACTTTAACAATTGGTTGCTCGCAAACAAAGTCAATTTCAAGACTGATAAAAAAATGTGTAATGGCGGCATCTCTGCTTTTCTATCCGAATTCACAATTGTTTGTAAACATGGATACAGCCATTACAGATAAAAAATAGAAACACGGAATAAGGAATCAAAAAAGTTCAGGCTATCATGACAGTTTTTTCATGATGTTATTAAATCTTCCTTTGCTGATCGGGTGTGCGGTTAATATCTCTCCGTTGTATACAATAGTGAAATTACCCACAGCACAAGGGTAGTTGTTTTGAGCATCCTTGTAATTATCAATAGTGATCACCTCCGGTGTCAGGCCAAATGATTTCTTTGCTGTTTCACAGATCTCATTCACATTTTTTACGGTATACGGGCATTGATGAGATCGAATAATAGTAAGACCCTCTTTAAATTTTTGAGAAATTGAAGCACGGTTGTCTTTAAAGGTTGGATTGGGAGCTGTGGGATCAAATTTCCGCACAAGCAGTTCAAAATCCGGCTCTGTTTTGTCGACCACCTCAAACTGATGTTTAATGAAAATTGGTTTGTCCACCATAAACGAACCTTTGCGAGTGACCACACAAACACCGGATTTATGTTGTTTTTCGGCATCATGTAAACAGGCTTCAATCAATCTGGAAGCGAATCCCTGGTTTTGATAAATCTTCTTAAATCCTACGAACAGGCAGTGTATAAATAGGTAATTGTCTGCTTGCACGGGTCTCCAGCATTTTTCTCCCGGCAGGTATTCGATCATACCTTGAGAGCCGTCGTCTTCCGTAACAAGAGTTTTTATAACAAGATCATCTTTTAACCGTTGTTTCATCCAATCGGCTTTTTCCGGAAATCCAGGTCTTTTTGGACTTTTGTACCCACAAAGCCCGTAATCGTGCACATTTTCTTCATCGATATCCACAATTTTTATTTTTTCCATAATTTATTTATTTTTGTGTGTAATCAGAATATTATTCTCCTTCCCAGTAATCCAAACTATTTTGTTTTTTGCTCACATAGAGAAAGGTCCTTTGATTCGCATCCTCTTCATCGGGAAAATCAGCCAGCACACCAAATTTGTCACTATCCGGATACTCTGCAATTTCCGGAGAATGCCTGGTGCTCACGGCGAGAAATTGCAGGGATGTTTCCCGCGAGGTATTGATGATTTGGTGAGCTGATTCCCTGCCTCCGGGGGGACAGGCTATGATGTCGTGTTTTTCAATCGGATAAGACTCGTTACCTATTCGAATTTCTCCGGTTCCTTCCAGAATCAAAAACATTTCTTCATTGATCCGGTGATTGTGAAATGGATAAGCAGATTTGCCAGGAGGTAATTCTGTTATATTGTATCCCAACAGCCTTGCTCCCAGGATTCTACTTATGCTTCCCATTTTTGCTTCGTATTTTGCGGCTGTTTCACCGGAGGGACGAAATGCCGGAGGTGGTGGGTGCAACTCAACTGCTTTTAAGTTAATGATTGGTTTAGTCATGTTTAGCTCTCTTTGATAAGTTTCCCCTGGTTTCTTTTTCGCCTATTTTAAGCAATCTATAATTGTTTGCAAACCAAAGTAAGGTTATTCAGTGTAAAAGATCCAAAAACAGAGACAACACCTTGGTTTAATTTGAATTAGTATTGTTATCTGACTGATCTTTCATTATAGTATTAAAATTATATGGTCCTTGTTTTATTGGATTCTTTATGGTGAACAGAAGCAAACCAGTGACGGTTGTTCCGAATGAGAAACGAAATATTTGAAAAAAC
Organism: Pseudomonadota bacterium; assembly: GCA_022360105.1. The sequence continues at coordinate 23,661 of JAKSDL010000467.1, read as the reverse complement.
ATCAAGGATTGAAGCACCAATAGAAGAGGTTTTTCAATGGCATGCCCGGATTGGGGCTATCGAGCGATACAGTCCTCCCTGGGACCCGATCAAGGTGTTGTACAGAACAGGTGGCATAGAAAAGGATGCTGAGGTTGTTATCCGTATGAAAGCAGGGCCAATCCCTTACCGATGGCACGCCCGGCATACTGACTATGAGGAGAACAGGATTTTCCGGGACAGACAACTCCGCGGGCCTTTCAGTGAGTGGATACATACCCATGAATTTGAACCTGATGGCAGCAGTGCCTGCTTTGTGCGTGACCTTATTCAGTATCGCCTGTTTCCCCATCCTCTTCGGGAGTCTTTTTCTTACAAACTCATTGACAATAAATTGTCAGCAATATTCGCCTATCGTCATCGTACCTTAAAGCATGATCTGCGAGTACAGCTTGGTTTTGAAAACCGCAAACCACAAACTGTATTAATTTCAGGTGCAAGCGGCTTGATCGGATCAGCATTGATTCCGTTTCTAACAACAGCAGGGCATAAAGTATTAAGATTGGTTCGCTATCAACCGCAGTATGAAGATGAGGTTTTCTGGGACCCGAATCTATTTCAAATTGATGCGGAGGGAATTGAAGGTGTTGACAGTATTATTCATCTGGCAGGAGAGAATATTGGAAATGGGCGTTGGTCCGAAAACAAAAAAGAAAAAATATTATCCAGCCGCATAAAAGGAACACGGTTAATAGCTGAAACCATCAGCAAAATGAAAAAACCTCCGAAAGTTTTTTTAAGTGCATCAGCTATTGGATATTACGGTGACCGGGGAGATCGGGAATTACGTGAAAACGACACCTACGGGAAAAATTTTATCGCCGAGGTTTGCCGTGGCTGGGAAGAGACCGCATCCGTCGCCCAGCAATCGGGAATACGTACGGTAATGCTGAGAATTGGAGTCGTCTTTGATCCAAGGGGTGGAGCTCTGGAAAGATCTCTGTTAGGCTCAAAAATTGGGATCAAGGCGGGTATAGCATCCGGAAAGCATTATGTGAGCTGGATCGGGCTAAACGATACTATTGATGCTATCTATCATGCAATGTTCGATTCATCCATTGAAGGACCTTTGAATATTGTCGCCCCCACTCCCGTTACCAGTGACACACTCTCAGAGCAGCTGGCCAGGGTTGCCGGAGGCAAACTCAAGTTTAATATTCCGGAATCGTTTATCCGTTTGGCTTTTGGACAAAAAGGTGAGGAAGTATTATTGTCAAGCGTTCGTGTGCTGCCGGAAAAGCTGGTGAATTCTGGCTTTGATTTCAGACACGGTACCCTGCCGGAACTGCTTCATCATGTTTTAGGAAAAGAAAATTAAGGTAAGCAATGAGCTTTCAACTTAGATTAATATTCGCATTTTTAATGCCTTTAGCTTTATTATTTGGATTCCTCCATCTGTTCCTGCCAGGAAGTCATCATAACTTTGAGCGCTTGCATGTCTTTCTGTTTAATCTTTGCAGCGGTGGAACGATAATTTTGTATTATACGGAGGGAGTGAAACGGCTGACCGTTAAAACCTGCAGTTTCCTGGCCCTGGCTCTTGCATTCGCGGTGACCGCTTTTCTGGAAGTTTATAAGGCATCTATTGTCATAGCTTTTGTACTTTCCATTATTGTTGAAAGCATACGAATCAAAGAATTCTCAGTTTTTCCTATTGGTTTTTTTCAAATCAAAGAACCCATTTACAGAAAATTTCACCAGGCTTCCCTGCTTTGTCTTTCAATCGGATTGATATTGTCTTCCCTGGTAACGATCAATAATAACTTTTATCAAATTGTAAACTTTCCTAAGCTTAACCTGGATACTTTCTTCCTGGGATTCTCTTTTCCGGTATCGTTAATTACGATGTCTGTTATATTTTCCATGATCAACGAGCAGAAAACCAAATCTGTCAGAAACTATAAGGAAATAGGGTTTTGGGTAGTCAACCTTGGAGTTATCATCTTTTTTTGTTTTATCATATTTAACGTCCTGATCCCTCAAGTCGTGGTTACGTTAATGTTGTTTGCTGCCGTGATTATGATACTCTTTCTGTTTTATCGCTTCAGCAAACGCATGCAGCAAAAAAGTTTTCTAATTTCCGGACTGGTTTTTTTATTAGCTTCGGCTATTACCGGTATTGCTTATATTATCCTTGAAATTCCAGATATCATTGATTATTCTTTGCAAGCTCGAGTCCTGAGGCTTCATGCTTTCTTTTCCTTGTACGGATGGAATTTATGCGGACTAACAGTAATTTGCCGGTTTTATGACTTTCCCATTCAACTTCACTCTAAGACGATCATTACGGTTCACTGGATTACCATTGTGACTGCCGGGACCCTGGGTGACTATTATCCTTCCATGGCTTTGCTTTCCGTAGTCGGCTATATTGTCATACTCTACCTGATTTTTTTCAGCAAAGGGGTGGGGAGCTATCCGAAACCTGTCATGGCCGACAATTGACGGTTCAGCTCAACCAGGATGTGGGGAGCGAGTCTTTCCATCCAAATCGTTCGATCACGGAAAGAAACACTGCGTCCAATGCTGCCTTGATTTTAAGGTGTTCCCGGGTATAAGGATGAAAAAAAGTCAACTCCATAGCTGACAGCAATAATCTCCTGCATGCCAGGTTTTCCCTGAAGTATTTATTGTGCTTGTGATCGCCGTATTTTGTATCACCAATTATCGGATGACGGATATGTTTTAAATGTCTCCTGATTTGATGCATCCTACCTGTTATTGGATGAACTTCGACCAGTGAGTAGCGTGATTGAGGGTGGCGACTGATGAAAACAGGGAGTTCGTATTTGCCTAAGGTGCGATATCCGGTTACTGCGGATTTTGATTTTTTCCCCGCTGGCTGTTTGGAATCCAGCAATTTATCTGCAACCGGAGGTAACTTGGTCTTGATGGTGCCGGAATCTTCTGTAAATCCTCTCACAACAGCCAAATAAACTTTTTTCACATCAGATCTGGCAAAGGCTTCCATCCCATTCCTGGCGGCTTCCTTATGCCATGCAAGAATAAGAATCCCGGAGGTAGGTTTATCCAGTCTGTGGATTACCAGGGGTTTTTTCCCGGTTTGTTCCTGAAGCAAACCAACAGCCGTCTCTTTTTCATGTTTGTCGATAAGTGTCGGATGAACAAGCAAACCTGCCGGTTTGTTGATGGCGATGTAATGATCATCCTGGTAGAGGATTGGCAACTGATGATCTGACATTAATTCCCGAAGCGCTTTGGTTTTGCTCCGGACACCCGATCTATCTGGTTTTGGGCCCAGGAGATGGCATCATCCAGGGTCATGAACTCATCATCCAGTTGCTTCTCATAGGCATCGGTTAAGATCTGCCCAAAAAACGGTCCGGGTTTTAACCCCAGGGAAATCAGATGCCGACCCAACAAAATAGGCTGCAAATTTTGCCCGCTCTCAAGCTTAAGAGCGTGGAATCTTTTTAATAGCCATTCACCAGCCGGAAAACTGACCGGTCTTTCTTCCTCCTTAAATCGGCCGTAATAATCCGCTTCGGCCAATTTTACCAGTAGCGGTATATCAACTTTTAGGGATAATCTGCGAATATCGCCATTCTTGATATTGGTTGAACGCAGGGTTTTAGCCAAAGAGCGATGCTCTGTTACCAATCGATCCACCATTTCGATTAACCTGGATTCGTTGGTAATTCGATTCATGAAACACTTGGTAACTGTCGGGCATTGAGCAGTTCTATATTGCTTTCGCCACTGTTCATCTACAAATTCAACCGGATTCAAACTGGTAAATTCATGACATAAAGCGGAAAGCATCAAAGCCATGTCTTTGAATTTATCCCCGCATCTCAACCTCGCTGCTTCATCAATCACGCTGAGGGTATGGGACCAGGCATCGTTTTGAGGATACCAGTCCGGATCATGCGGAATACTATGCAAAGCGTTTAGTTCCGGGAAGAGCTTTTTGTTGAGACCAATTTCATCAGCAATTAACAACCCCGAAGATGGCTTTTGTGCTTTTAATAAAAGCTTTCTAACTTCCTTGAAAATTCTCTCCCGCGGAAGTTGATCCAAGGTGTCGATTAAATCGATGAGAATCGATTTGGTGGCTTCAGGTATCTCAAGATTAAAACGGGCGGCGAATTGGATTCCTCGCAGCACCCTTAAAGGATCTTCAACAAATGTAGCGGGATCAACAACGCGGAGAATCTTGTCTTTTAGATCCGATTGACCTCCAAACTCGTCTAAAATTTCACCGGAGATCAGGTTAAATCCTATGGAATTGATGGTAAAATCCCTCCGGGACGCTGCAGTACGAAATGACATGTTTGGATTGGTGGTTATTCTGAATCCCCGGTGTCCTTCCCCGGTTTTCGTGTCATTCCTTGGAAGCGAAAAATCGAATTGATGACCTGCGTTTGAAAGCTTTAAAACTCCAAATGCTTTGCCTACGGCTGATACTTTGCCAAATTTTTTTAATACAGCTATTAACTGGTTGTAATGTATATTGAATACCTCGACATCAAAATCCTTGCTTTCCGATCCCAAAATAAAATCGCGCACTGCCCCACCAACAAGAATGGGAATTCCCCCTTCCTTGTCAATTTTAATCGCAATATGCCCCAGGATGCCCGGTACTTTCATCGAATTAGACTGGAAATTTGATTGACGAGATGGTCAAAAAACAAGAAATCTTGACTTAGATTACACGTTCAACGGTCCTCATGCAATGAAGGATCGTCAGGGATAGATGTAAATACAACATCTTTTCAATTAGATAAAGAAATATTCGAGTCATGACAGAATCTATCAAAGGAATGCTTCATGTTTACACCGGCGATGGTAAAGGAAAGACAACTGCTGCCTTAGGACTGGCATTGCGAGCAGTTGGTGCCGGTGCCAAAGTGTTTATTGGGCAATTCGTGAAAGGGATGGAATACGGAGAACTAAATGCTATTGCTAAACATTTTCCCGACATGGTTCTAAAGCAATACGGCAGGGATTGCTTTATCAACAACCTGCCTGAATCCGAGGATATTTCTCTGGCTAGAACGGGTCTGGAAGAGATTAGGAAGATTTTGGTGTCGGGAGAGTATCAACTGGTTGTTCTCGATGAAGCCAACATTGCAACCTATTTTGCATTGTTTTCGGTTGAGGAATTGATCTCCGCTGTTAGAAATCGGAATCCTGGCGTAGACGTTGTTATCACCGGAAGAAAAGCGGATGCAAAGCTCATTGAAGAGGCGGACCTGGTAACCGAAATGAAAGAAATTCGACACTACTATATAAATGGAATCGAAGCCAGGCAAGGAATAGAGTACTGATTCAGGAGGGATATCCCGGTTTCAGAGAAATTAAAACCGGGAGAATGTGAAATCTAAAATCCTCTGATCTTTCGTAACGAGAATTCGGCAGCATTGCTGACCCGTTCGCTTTTGTCCCTTGTCATTCTTTCCAAGGTTGATACGGCTTTTCTGGCTTTTAATTCACCCAGTGTTTTGATCAATCGCTCTTTTAAGTCCACATGCCCATCTTTTCTAGCGATAGAACGCAGTCTCTTTAATGTCGGATTGATGGCATTATTACCAAGCTTGACCAAAGCCTCAACTACCATATCGGCCACTTCTTCATTTTCAAGCTCATCCAGCAACCATTCGCCAACCATTGGGTTTTTAAATTCGATTAGCAGATCAAAATTTGCCCTGTTCTCAAAGAAGGACTTTCCCTTCAATGATTTGGCAATAGCAGCTGCAACGCTGGGTCCAACCTCAAACATCGCTCTCTTGTATGCGTTCTTTTCTTTGGTGCTACCAGCCTTGTTGTAACGTTTTACCAGCAGTTGCGTGGCCGGATCTCCAATATCGCGGATGGCTCCTGCCACTGCTTCAAACACGTCATCATCGGTTGAAATAGACATGGCGACGAGCTTCTTTGCTGCTTTTGCGTATTTGATCTTGCCGATAGCGTTTATGGCAGCAATTTGCACCTCACTGTCTTCATCATCCAGAACCGGCATCAGTAACTTTGCTGCTTCTTTACCGCCTATCTCACCTACCAGTTCAACCGCTTCAAGCCGAACTGCAGGATCGCCATCATCCAGGTATTTGGCGGCCATTTTTAACGCTTCTCTTTCCTTACCCTGGTCGTATAAGGATCGAGCCTGTTCAAGGCTTGCACAGCCGCTCAGCAAAAACAAAAATCCGCTGATAAAGATGACGAATCGAAATAAATTTGTTCTCTTCATGATATCCTCTATAAGTTGAACAAAATCTAATTGCCCGTAAGTCTGACGGGCAGTGAACTGAAATATATCCTTCCCATAAATCCTATTTCTTTTTTAGTCTTTCAAATACCAGGTCTGTTACGTCCCTCGCGACTATCGGATCATCAGCAGGCAGTTTGGCATCATCCAGCGTATCCATGACGATGTCAGCAAGCGCAGACAGGCGACCTGCATATCTGACAAACATGATGTTAATGGAAGGTTTGGCCGCCTTGAGGGTATTATCATAATCGATGTATCTGAACTTGTCGGTTTGCGCTCGCTCAACAGCTCGTCTGACTTTTCTAAATTCCGGGCCGTCAAATCCTTTCATGACAAGCTCGTAACGGATCAGTTTATCACCGGTAACATCCACGGTCGACATCTCCTTAATGACTTGTGGAATAAACCTTGTTTTCATCTCCTGATACGTATCTCGAACAAGCTCAGTGATCATGGCGGCTGAACTGGTATTAGGGCCGGTTCTTCTTGCCACATTAAAGGTTTCATTGGCAAAAGCTCCGCCGGTAGCTGTTGAAATATTCTTGGCAGTGACATTCACACCCAGCACAAGCGCTTTATCTGTCCTGTCAACCGAAAGGATATTGATTTCTACGACAACCTTAGCCAATTGCTTGAGAAGCGTTAATCCGGTTGAATAATATTCTTCCGCCTCTTTCAATTGTTTGTTAAATGCAGCTTCACCTGCACTGCTGCCGGCAACCATAGTCATGAATTGCTCTTTGGAGAGCTTGGCAAATTGTTTCCGCTTTCGTTCATCGGATTGCATGGCAGTGACAGCATTGCGGAAATCCATGGCCCTCAAGCCACGCTGATTCAGGTCGGTTTGCACCTGGTTCATCAACATATCCTCGATATCCTGGAATTTATAACCGGCAGCAGAGAGATCCAAACCTTTTTTACTGGTGATTACCGTAATTAAAGTACTACCGCTCGCATCAATAAAGCGCAGATCCTTTTGCAGGGCAACCAGTGTTTTTTGCCGACTGACCTTGAAGGCCGCTGAAATGCCGTAATACCGGTCATTATAGATTTTACGCTCTCCCACGATTTCCCTGTCGACAATGTATTTGTCGATATTCTTGGAAAAATAGCGCTCAATTTCTTCATATCTTCGGTTGTAATCATCTGATGTCATCAATTCACGTACCATGGATTCAACAGCGATTTTTCCTGCATTCTCCAGGGCGTTTCTTTTTGCCAGCCGAATATCGTTTTTCTTGATCAACGCCTTTGCCTTGACCTTTATTACGCGTACATCAGGTGAATCTTCACGAAATGTGGTGCGGCCACCGATATCAGCCAGTGTTAAAAACTCCTCTTCGGTGACAGGTATCTGCTTTGGCTTCGTTTTACCGCATCCTGATGCAATAAGGGAAACGATTGCGATCAAAATAAATAAATGTCTAATCTTCATAGACCCCTCTTTGTAATCGGTTATCAATACTGGCCTCGTTCATAACCGAAAATGCTATATCCGCATTTAGCTTTCGATAACATTATTCGGTAGAAATACCTGGCAATGGGAACTGCTGTTGCCCGCGCAGTTGAGTCGGCCAGGAAATCTTATCTAACCACGCATAGAAAATTATAAGATGAATGTTAAAGTATGAATGTGAAAAGTAAAAGTCTTTTTTCCATTGTTTTACCTTACACATTTGGTGTCGTTCCATGTTCGTCCCTGTGCCAGGTCATCAAAGTGAACGGTTGATACTGGTTCAGGTTAACCTGTAATGAGCAAGCAGGTTCGACTAATTGACAAACGACCCTATTTTGTTGATAAGCCGACCGTGAAAACAAATGCCGGTGTTGCAGGCTTTCTGAACAGGTGAGTTTGGTTGTCAAGATACAATATAGTATAGCAATAACAAAGGGATATTGATTGGAAGTAGGATGCTGTTTTATTTCTTCCGATAGCGTGCAATTTATCGGAATTTCAACCAGAATCACATTGCAATTGGTTGTTGCCTATGTTATTTTGAAAAATTAAATTAAACAGAGCTAAAGATTCATTGACAGCCTTTTCAATAAGGTAATGCGACTCACAAAGGATATTTCTGACCGGCTTTGGGCGTTGATAGAGCCTGTGGTAACCGAAACAAATCTTGAATTGGTGGATATTGTTTTAAGGCAAGACAGGAACAGAAGTATCCTGGATATTGTCATCGATAAAAATGTGGGCATCACGGTTGATGATTGTGCTGTAATCAGTGAAAAGGTTTCTCTGTTGTTAGATGTTGAAGATCTGTTCCAGCATAAATATTACCTTGAGGTTGGATCCCCGGGAATATTCCGGGAATTAAAAAAAGATCGAGACTTTTTGCGGAATCTTGGCAAACGAATCAAAGCCAACTTTAAAACCCCGCAGAAGGGACACAAAGAGTTCATTGGATTATTAAGATCATATACTGAACAAGTTGTTGTTTTGGGCGATGAAGCGAGTGAGCTTGAAGTCGAACGGACACATATAAAAAAAATCCAATTGTATCCTGATTTATGAAATCTGATCTGATTTATCAACTTTTCACGACGGCACTTCAGGCAGTTTTATAACAATCATTTTAGGAATCCCAAAATAAGAAACAGTCATCATTGTTTAGCTATTGTTAAACAAGACGTCACAGGAGCGTTTCATGAAACCTGGCAGTGTACTGGAAGCGATAGTCGAATTGGCCCATGAAAGAGGATTGGAACAGGAATCGATTATTGAAGCAATCGAAGATGCGATTGTTGGTGCTGCATACAGAAAATATAAGAATTACCGCACGATTGAAGCAACATTTAATCGACAGACTGGTGAGATCGATTTAATGCACTACAAAGTCGTTGTTGAAAGGGTGGAAGATCCGGATAATGAGATTTCGCTGGACTCCGTTAAGAAACTCGATCCCTTGGCAGAATGCGGTGACGAAGTTGAGTATGAAATTGATGCAAAAGAGTTTTCCAAGGTTATTGCTCAAACGGCTCGTCAGTTGATTTTTCAAAAAATCAGGGAAGCGGAAAGAGAATCGGTGCTGGATAAGTACTCGGACAAAAAGGGTGACATTGTTCACGGTACAGTCTCAAGGATAGAAAGAGGCAAAGTGATTATCATGATCGGTAATACCGCAGAGGCAATGTTGGACCGTTATGAACAAATACCACACGAAAAACTACAACCCGGGGATAACGTGCGAGCCTATTTACTTGACCTGCAATCAGAAGGCAGGGGTCCTCAGCTGATCGTCTCCAGAACTCATCCCAATTTTTTAATGAAACTGTTTGAAGTTGAAGTTCCGGAAGTATATGAAGGAATTATCGATGTGATGGCTGCGGCAAGAGAACCGGGAAAGCGTGCCAAGGTTGCTGTCTATACGAATGATCCGGATGTTGACCCTGTTGGAGCTTGTGTTGGCCCCAGGGGATCCAGGGTTCAGGCAATTGTTTCGGAATTATGTGATGAAAGGATCGATGTCGTTGAATGGTCAAATGATCTGGAACAGTTCATTTCCAATGCCTTGGCTCCGGCAGATATTATGCGCATCGATCTTGATGTAGAGAAAAAAGTTGCTGATATTCAAATAGCGCAGGATCAGCTTTCATTAGCCATTGGAAAACAAGGACAAAATGTTCGACTGGCATCAAAGCTGACAGGCATTATGATTAATATTACAGCCTGGGAACCTGGAAATGAATTAAAAGATTTGGAAGCTTCATTCGCAGAGACTGAAAACAAGTCTGAAGCAAAGAATGCCGAAGCTGCCGGTGCTGAGGATGAAACCCCTGTTGAAGAGGCAGCACAGGTGGATAAGTCGTCAGAAACTAATGATGCGGGGCTTGCTGAAAACCAAGACGTTCCAACTGAATCTGCTCCTGAAGATCAAGATGCAACTGATGCAAACCAAAACAGCAGCGATGAATCAATGTCAAAAGCTGAAAAAGATAATGTATAGTTACTCTGGCGAGGCAAAAACAGCCGTTGTTTGCTAATAACTTAACTTAATGCGGTATTTTTGGATTCACCGGAAAAGTAAAATATCATTGGAGGATTGTTCATGTCGTTGAGAGTGTTTGAACTGGCTAAAGAGCTTAATATTCCTACAAAGGAATTGATCAAGAGGATCAATGATTTAGGCATCAAAATCTCGGGTAACTTTTCTTCATTATCCGATGACAATATTGTCATAGTCAAAAAAGATCTGCTTGAGCCTTCTACACGCATTGAGGAGGCGGAGGTTCCCAGTCAAACCGGCGTTAAAAAAGTAAAGCGGAGGATCATCTCAGCGAAAAAGGCAAAAGAAGGCAAAAAGATCAAAGCTTCTTTGAAAATTGAGGACAAACCCCTGGAAAAAGACGTTGAGACCAGAAAGAAAAAGAAAGAGGCTGACGCCGAAATAGAAGAAGTTGCAACAGAAGAAAGCAAACCCAAAGCACCGAAACGGGTAGTAAGAAAAAAGGCGGCCGAAAAGGAAGAGCCTGAAATCGCAGCTGAAGTTAAAGAGGAAAAGGAAGAAAAACCAAAAGCCAAAACCAAAACAAAAGCGGAAACGAAAAAACCGACAACAAAGACAAAAAAAGCAGCAGAAAAAAAAGAAGAGAAGGAAGAACCCGCTGAGAAAAAAGAAGAAAAAGTAGTTAAGGAAGAACCTGTTGAGGCTAAAGAAGAAACAAAACCTGATGAGAAAGAAGCGAGACCTGCAAAACCAAGAGTAGTCAAGACAAAAGATAAAAAGCCGGAAAAGAAAAAAGAACCCAGAAAGAAAAAAGAAGAGGCTCCGGTAAAACTAACCGAAGAAGAAGTTGCCGCTCGAAAAGAGCCTGTCAAGGTTACTGTCAGGAATAAAGTTGATGTTCCGACTGAATCCGAACCGTCAAAAAACGACAAGGCAGACGTTAAAGCGGCTGAAGACAAGAAAAAGGCCGAGGTTAAAGTCAGGAAAAAGGATAAAAAATCTGAGAAAGTCATAGAGCCTGATAAGCCGATAGACGAATATGAAAAGAAACAAATCAAAAGTCTTCAGAAAAAGGATAAAGTTAAGCTGGACAAACGAAGCATCAAGGAAGAGCTTGATGAGGACGTTCAAGATGATGATCTGGCAATCGGATTTGAAGACGAACCAGTAGCAGCGCCAGTTAGAACTCCAAGACCTGCTGCAAAACGCAGGATGTCAAAATCAGCCAAGCGCAGGGAAAAAGCAAAAAAACAAGCGGAAGCTAAAAAGGAAAAACACGTGTTTAATCCAAGACAAAAGGAACTTGTAGTAGGTGAATTTATAACGGTAGGGGATCTGGCAGGAATCATCGGAATTAAGGTTCCTGAAATTATTAAAACTTTAATGTCCCTGGGGATCATGGCAACGATCACCCAGTCGATCGATGGTGAAACAGCAGCATTGGTGGCATCCGAACATGGCATTGAGCTCAAGGTTCAGTTTGAATCCATCGAAGACGCAATCGATCAGGAAGAAGATCACGACAAAGATCTGGAACTGAGATCTCCGGTTGTAACTATTATGGGGCATGTTGATCATGGAAAGACTTCTTTGCTCGATAAAATAAGAAAGAGTAATGTCACCGATGACGAAGCTGGTGGAATTACCCAGCATATCGGAGCCTATCATGTAAAAACTGCAGAGGGCCGTATTACATTTCTGGATACTCCTGGTCACGAGGCTTTTACTGCGATGAGAGCAAGAGGAGCTAATGTAACTGACATCGTGATCCTGGTTGTAGCAGCTGATGATGGGCCCAGACCCCAGACAATTGAAGCTATTCACCACGCAAAAGCTGCAGAAGTGGCAATCATCGTTGCCATCAACAAATGTGACAAACCGGATGCCAATCCTGAAAAAACCATCCAACAGTTGATGGAGCATGAACTGGTATCTGAAGAATTTGGTGGAGACACACCAATGATCAAAGTATCGGCTAAAAGCGGTGACGGTATTTCCAAACTACTGGAAATGGTGCATCTGCAGGCTGAAATCATGGAACTCAAAGCAAATCCAAATCGTCTGGCTCAAGGCGTTGTGATCGAATCCAAGGTAGATAAGGGTCGTGGTAATGTTGCGACTATTCTGATACAGAATGGAACTTTGCAGGTCGGTGATAATTATGTGGTTGGTACCGAATATGGTCGTGTACGAGCTATGTGGAATGACAGGGCAAAAAAGATCAGCGAAGCTCCCCCGGCCATTCCGGTGGAGATTGTTGGTCTGAACGGTGTTCCCAAAGCAGGGGATCCGTTTAACGTTGGAACAGATGAAAAACAGGTTCGTCAGATCGCTGTGCTCAGGACCGAAAAAGAAAAGGAAAGAAGACAGGCCCAACAGCAGAAAAGAACCCTTGAGAATCTGTTCGATACGATTGGTGCGGAAGAGAAGAGTATTCTAAACCTGATCATTAAAACAGATGTCAACGGTTCTCTGGATGCCCTGTCTGACGCTTTGCTGAGACTGGGAAATGAACAGGTTGCTATCAACATCATTCGAGGAGCTGTTGGCGCCATTACCAGTAACGATGTATTGCTAGCTACCACCAGTAAAGCGATTATTATTGGTTTTAATACCCGCCCCGATCCAACGGCTAAAAAAATTGCCCAGGAAGAAAATATCGATATTCGGTTGTACAGCATTATCTATGAAACCATTGGGGATGTGAAACAAGCTTTGGAAGGTATGCTCAAACCGATTGTTCGGGAAGAAATTCAAGGCAAAGCCCAGGTTCTGGAAGTATTCAATATTCCGAAAATTGGCGTTATTGCCGGATCAAAGGTTGTGGAGGGAAAATTTGTCAGGGATTGTCCGGTCAGAGTCATCAGGGACAATGTTATTATTCATGATGGCAAGCTTTCTTCCCTGCAGCGATTCAAAGATGCAGCCAAGGAAGTTCAGACAGGTTTTGAATGTGGAATCGGCATTGATGCATACAAAGATATCAAAATCGGAGATGAACTGGAATCTTACCTTCGTCTTGAAACTGCAGCAAAATTGTAACCTCAATTGAAATTCCGGTTGGTAATACAATGTCAAAAGTAACTGGCGAACGAAAAAAAGAGCTGATCAAAGTCAAACTGGCCGGTATTTTAAACAAGTCCAGCAGCAATCCCGCATTTGAAGGTGTAACCATTGTGGATGTAAAGCTCAGTCCGGATTCATCCAGTGCATTGGTGTTTTATGCTGTTTATGGTTCCGAAAAGGATCCTGCAGTTATCACTGACGCACTGAACGCTGCAAGTGGCTTTTTCCAATCCAAACTCTCAAAAACTCTCCGCTCAAGAAATACTCCTAAACTCTCCTTTGTGTTCGATAAAGGATTTGATCACGCAAATCGTATCGATCAATTACTCGCCCAAACAAAAAAATAGATCTTTCTTCAAACCAAGACAGTTGATGTAACCCGGCAGTGGTCATCTTTCACTACATACCTGTATAATCTGACATATCTAAATTCACTACCACGCCTTCCTTGCCCGCCGTTGCCAAAACCCACATAAAAAAAATACTCAAGTTATTTCCTGAAATACCGATAAGAAAGAAAGTCGTATCGGATAGTTGTATTGATCATAGTCTCACTGCAAACTATCGGTCCAATGACTCTATATCAAAGAGCTAAACGTCTTTCGGCGGTATAAGTCCGGTCAGTAAATACCTGGTTGTCTATCGCAGGAAGGCGGGCCATTTTATGCTTCAAAACCGTCAAAGTGATCGGGGATGGGATTCTCTTTAAAGTTAATTAATTTAGGATGTTAGTTTTTTTTATGATTTTTACTCAAGTTTTCAGGAGATACGCCGATAAAGAATTAAGACCTGAGATTTAGGTAATGGAATAGTAATTGTAAATCTATTCTTGGAAAAAAAGTGCGGATTGGTGTGCAATCCCGCTAATTATACTAACGGTGGAGTAGTCCGCGTGCAGTCCTTCCAGTATCAGCGATTGCATCAGGCAGGGGAAAACCGTTTTATATTCGTGGCATGATTCGATGCTGACTGAATGCGGCAAGAATCTGCACGAATATTGGTGTAAGGCAAATATTGCCTTATCATACCGATTTCCAAGGATAGTAATGGCACCTGAAATCAATTCAAATCCGAATGTAATTACCGGTCTTTCATCGGGAATGGATACAAAATCCATTGTCGAGCAAATGATTGCGGCTGAGAGAAAAAAAGTAGAGCCGATCATTGCCAGGAAAGATGAGAAGATTTTGGAGCTGGACGCTTGGAAACAGGTAAAGGCATATCTGGAAAACACCAAAGTGACGGCTGATGTTCTGGCGAAGAAATCACTTTGGGAAGGAAAAATAGTAACTTCCAGTCACCCAGAGGTTGTAGAGGCGTTTGCAACTTCCGGAGCAAAGCCTGGCAAACATACATTAATTGTTGACAAGCTTGCACTGAGCCATCAAATAGCTTCTCAGGGCTTTAGCGCCAAAGAGCAGCAAATTGCTCGGGGAGAGGTGAGCATTACCATTGGTGAGTCACCACCCGAGAAAATAATTATTGATGAAACGAATGACAATCTGCAGGGGTATGTAGACGCAATCAACGGTCTTGATGGTGATGTGACGGCAAGTATAATCAAGACCGGTAACAAAGAGCGGCCGTTTCAGGTAGTGTTGACGAGCAAGAAAACAGGAAAAGAAGGTGAAATTTTTATTTCGTCAAGTCTTGCTTCCGAAGGCGAAATGCCGTCATTTGAACCCTACTATCTGCAGCCAAGCAAATGGAAGGGAATTTCCAAAGCTGAAGAAATTCCCAAAAAGCCAACAGGGACCGGAGCCTCGACAGTGATTCCGGAAATTGTTGGGCAGTATGTTGGCGAAGACTCACTGGAATTGACCTTTACAGCGGTTAATACGGGAATAGTCGGTGTAAGTGAAAGCCTGAGAATGCGCTGGGAAGATAATAAAGGGCGCTATGGCTACCTGGACTTAGGTTCGTTTAACTATACGCCTGGCGAACCGCTGGAACTGGTGGATGGATTAAGTCTGATTTTGAGTGATGGTGAAATCATAGTAAACGATGTGTTTACAGCCAAAGCCAAACCTCAGGAGTCCGAACTCTACTGGTGGAAGTCGGATGCCGAACGAGCACCGATGGTGAGTCAGCCTAGCAGTTGGAAACGCCAATCAACAGAAGGTGGACCAATCATCACCGGTAAGCTGGATAGTGAAGACGATGATGTTTTTACCCTGACGGTCATGGGAAGTGGTCAGATCGGTCAAGCTAAAGATCTGAAGATTGAGTATGAATCGGAAAATGGCGAAAGGGGGATTGTTTTTGTTGGCCAGGGGTATGAGCCAGGTTCAAAGCTTTCCCTTGGAAAAGGTCTGGAAATATCGCTAAAGCCGGGTTTATTGAACGATGGTGACATAGCAACTTTTGAATACCAGGCCGAATCGACGGCTGATTATTGGTGGCTGGATGACAACGAACGTCATGAAGGCGGAGAGATAACCAACCTGACCAAGTGGATTTCAAAGGAAATCGATGAAGATAAAGATGAATTTGCAGCTTTGTTGAGACCCAAAAAACCGGTTGGTGCCAGACTAAGTAACGCCAGCAGGCAGATAGCTGGGACCTATACTGAATATGATCCCAAGTTTTATACGTTTACAGTATTAAAAAGCGGTAGCGTTGGGGTTACCAAAGGACTGGAGATTAAATGGGAAGACAATAAGGGTAATTCCGGTATCCTTGATATTGGTGGGGACAATTATAGAGCTGGAGCACCCATAGAGTTTGATGCCGGGCTTTCCCTGATGCTTGGAGAAGGTAGTGTATTTGAAACCGATTCGTTTACATTTCGGACTTATACGCCCGTTATTCAACCTCCCCAAGATGCTGAGATCAGGCTTGGTGCAACCGAACTTGGGGGTGGATTGGTGATTACCAATTCAACGAATGAGCTTGATGATGTAATAGATGGAGTCCGATTGAACTTGGTTTCGACATCGGAAAAGCCTGTTACAATCAGTATTAGAGGGGATACGGAAAAAGCATTGGCAACCATTAGGGAGTTTGCAGAATCGTACAACTCAATGCTGATGTTTTTTAAGGAAATTTCCAAATATGAACCTGAAACAGGTGAAAGCGGACCGTTACAGGGTGATAGAAATTTACCGAAGATACAAAAGGAAACCAATAATATTTTTATCAATCCTGTTTTCGGTATTGAAGACGAAAAAAATATGATGATTTCGATCGGCCTCAAAATCAACAAAGAGAGCATGATCGAAATTGATGAGGATAAGCTGACCAATGCTATTAATGATAATTTGACTACCGTGGCAAATTTATTCCGTAGTTTCGGAACCATGGATAACACGGGAATTATTTATCTTGCATCCAACGACAAAACGGAAATCAGCGGTCCAAACGGGTATGATATTGATATAACGGGGGCTGCTACCAAAGGAATGTACACGACAAAACCTGCAAATGGTTTTATGACAATAACCGAAGCGAATAAGGAAATATTTGTTACGGTAAACGGTAGAGAATCTGAAAGTATTACCCTGGAAACAGGTAACAGGCGGGTGGAAGATGTAGCTAGGGAGCTACAGAAAAAAATTATTAACGATAAAAACATTGGGAAAATGCGGGTTGTGGTCACGTCAGAGAACGGATCCATTTTAATTCGTTCCAATTCGTCAGGCAGCAAGTCCAATGTGGGTATAAGAGCTGGTAGCACAGAAGACATATTGAATCATCCACTTCTAGGCGGGATTTCCCGAAGCGGCACAGATGTTCAGGGGATGATCAATGGAACGCCAATGAAAGGAAGTGGCCAGATTCTTTCCGGAGCTGAAGACACGAAATATGAAGGTTTGAAGTTATACGTCAGTTTAACTGCCAATCAGATTGGTCCTGGGGTAGAGGGCAATATTGTCTTTACCAAAGGAGTAGGAACCAGGGTCAGGGAATATATCGACCAGATAACAAGCCCCGAACTGGGATCGTTGGATATTTATACTAACAATGTCAAAGAGCAGCTGGACAACTACGAGAATGAAATTGCCGAACTGGAACAAAGGATTTCATCCAAGAGAGAGAAATTAACCATAAAGTTTGCAAAAATGGAGTCTCAATTGGGGCAGCTGAAAAACGAACAAAAGTATCTGGCCGGTGAGATTGCCAAGCTTGGATAATTAAGTGTTTATTTTTAACCTCATTTTATAAATTAACGAAAATCAAAAAAGGTCGTCATGAATCCATATGCCCGAGGTAACAACGCATATAAAAAGGCTTCTGTTACAACAAAAGATCAGGGGACGCTTATCTTGATGCTTTACGACGGTGCCATCAGGTTTCTGAAAACAGCTATCTTAAAGATTGAAAAAGAGGAATTGGAAGCTGCGCATACCTCCATCGTCAGGGCCAAAAACATTATATCGGAGTTGTTGACGTCACTTGACTCCGAAAACTCGGGCAGAGTAGGTGCAAGTCTGAAATCATTGTATGTCTATATGTTTAATCGTTTGATAGACGCCAATATACAGAAGAACAAAGCCTACATTGCAGAAGTCTGTGAATTGCTGGAAGAACTGCGTGCCGGATGGCGGGGAGTTATTAACAGTAAAAAAGAAGCAGCTAAAGCAAATCAATTTGACAACAGAAGCGAAATCAAGACGATTGAAATAAAAGGGTAATTTCTAAGATAAGTTGAATATTGGGAATAGTTTAATGTCCTGAGGATTGTCCCTAAAGGATTTTTGAGAGCGTTTTAAATGAGTGAATAAGTGTATTTACTTCGGGTATAGTGGTATGCCTGGAAATTAAAGCTGGGGAGAGGAAAGGATCAAGTAACTCATGGGAGGCGTTCACCTGATCCTTAATTGCTTATCACGTGGAGGTGTTGTGAGTTTGCGAATAAATCACATATATGGAAATGCCAAAACCGTGCCTTTGCCTGGAATAATGCCAAGGAGGGCAGAATGAAAAAGAGACTGGTTGCAGCAAATCACTATAAAAATAGTAACAAGCAAAAAATTGTGCAGTTATGTTTCGATTCTCAATCGATCGATAAGTTTTCACCGGGTCTGAAAATGATATTCGCTTTGGATGATGCACCTCTTTTCGTCAAACTGGAAGAGGTTGGCACCATGAAAGCAGTTGAAAGAAATTGAGGCCTGATTTGCCTGGTTGTTTGAAGTGACCAACGACCAGGTCAACTCTTCGGTTGTTGCCGGTAGCTTCTGAAAATAGAGTTCAGAAGATTCCGGGAGTTGCTGAAGGTTTTATTTTTCTATTTGGCGATTCCGTTTTCGAAAGACATTTATGCATTTGGAACTCGAACTTTCAAAAGAATAATGTCTTTTTGAAAAACATCAGGCAAAAGTGGAATTTTTAACTTCTGTAGGCGTCAACCAGGCGTCTGCAATGAATCTTGAGATACCACTTGAAAGTTGGTGTTGTAAGAAACTTGGTTTCAGTTAAACTTATAACATGGAGTAACATTTACATTCTCCTGAATGTGTGAAGGGGGTGGTCGAGCACGAGCGGTTGCCGCGAACCCCGAATGCATTAACATTGTGGTTCACGGGAGCCGCTTTTTGAAATGGTAACTCCTGGTCTTGCATAGGACGTTTCAAAAATGCTCTTGAGCCGTTTTCACGGCTATCTGATTTATCTGACATTGGATGTTAGTATGAATCAGCGGTTTTACCGTATGCATTCATAAAGGAGATTTGTTATGAGTTTGCGAATAAATCAAAACACCACCGCCTTGAATGCCCATAGAAACTTGGTAAAAGCCAACGAACGAGTCGCAAAATCGTTGGAACGCCTGTCATCCGGTTTGAGAATTAACTCTGCAGGTGACGGTGCTGCCGCTATGATGGCTTCCGAACAGTTACGTGCGCAGATTTCCAGTATTGATCAGGCAATCCGCAACACGGAATCCACCACAGCTATGGTGCAGACGGCTGAGGGTGCTTTAGGCGAAGCTAACAACACCCTGGTTGAGATGAGACAGTTGGCGATTCAATCCGCCAACGAGGGTTCGAACGATGCGGTTATGCTTGCAGCTAACCAGGCATCAATTAAGAACATGCTTGAATCAATCGACCGGATTGGTCAATTTACGCAGTTTGGACAAAAGAAGCTACTCGACGGTTCAAGCGGTGTGTCAGGATTGGCTATCGGTGATGGGTTGGAATACGTTAGTGCAGTCAGAGAAACCAAGTCCAGTGGGGAGAAAGGATATGAAGTCAGGGTGAGCGAGTTGGCCACCAAGGCTAATATCATGGGAACTACCCCGCTAACACAGGAGTTAATATCAAAAGGTGAGAGTCTATTTGTTACGGAGGGAGGTAAGACGGCAACCTACGTAACTAAAGAGACCGACACCGTTGATGCAGCTATTGCTGGTTTCGCTAATGCAGCCAAAAAGGCCGGTTTGAATGTGTCAATCTCCAATAGCGGAAACGGAGCTATTAAGATTGAACACAATCTCTATGGAAGTACACACACGTTTACTGCAGCCAGCAGTACAGCCGGTGTGATTTCCAAGGAAGCCGGTTCGTTTGTGTCAGCCACCAAAGGTAAAGACCTTCGTGGTACCATCAATGGAGAACCCACCGTAGGAATGGGGGTTAACATGACTGGTATTGTCGGTAACCTGAATACGGATGGATTAACGGTAGCATTCAATACCGATGATCCAAATTTTTCAGGTACCGAGGAGGGAACTTTGGTGGGGAAGGTTAACGTCAATCAAAATGCCATGACCTTCCAGATCGGACCAAACCAGGGCCAGAAAGTCAATATCGCCATGCAGAACGTTTCTTCGGGAGCGTTGGCAAAAGGGATTGAAAATGAAAGTGGATTTCAATCTCTGAAAGATGTTGACGTAACAACAGCCCAGGGAGCTCTGGATACAATGACATTGGTCGACAAGGCCATTAATGATGTTATTGCTGTTCGGGCTGAATTGGGGGCTTTTCAGAACCATACTTTGGAAATTAACGCGGCAAATATGCGTGTTGCCAAAGAAAATATGGTAGCTGCCGAGTCGACCATTCGTGATACAGACATGGCTGCTGAAATGGCAGAGTTTGTTAAAAACGATTTAATCATGCAATCAAGTGCGGCGATGCTTGCGCAAGCAAACCAGATACCGCAGAAGGTAATGCGATTGCTTGATTAATGATTTTTTCTCCTTGACGTACCGGGGCGGAGTTTTAAACTCTGCCCGGGTGCACGTCAGCAGGGAAATAACTCCGACCAGGAGCTGAAAACAAAATCAGGGGAGGAAAATAGTGAAAGCTCCGAAGAAACCTTTGTAGTTCCTGCAAAATGGGCAGTGGTCATACCCGCCAAATTACCCGCCAGAATATCCACATCGGAGTTTCCATAAAACACTGTTTTTTCAGGCAATACATCTAAATGCCCACAAGCTTTTTTTAACATGTACGGTGAAGGTTTTTCTAAATGCTTGGGGAACTGCCCGGAAACAAAGGTTGTGTTTTGAGGGAAGAAGGTTAACAGTCCTGTTCTTTTTAGTTTGGATAACTGTGAATCAACGGCCCCGTTGCTGACAATGGCGAGTTTTTTTTTCTCGTCAAGCAAATACCTTAAATACTCCTTAACGTATTCGAATGATTTGAATTGAGATTTAAAAAAATCCCGGTATTTTGCAACTACTTTGTTAAATCTTTCCACACTGAAAGGAAAGATGTTGGAGGTTGATGAAAGGAAAGCGGAAAAATACTCCTCAATGTTGCCGGAACCAAATGTAGCGCACAGCCATTTCAACCTGGGGAGATGGGCCTTTAGGTCTTCTTCGGCGACTTCAGGATAGACATCTTTTAAGGCAGCTTCCTGTGCGTACCAATAGGCTTCTTTTGTATTGACCAGCGTATCGTCGATATCAAAAATATGAAGGTCAAATTTAACAGGGTTCATTATCCCACTGTGACTGATTTAGCCAGATTTCTTGGTTTATCAATATTCAAACCCAGGTTGAGAGCAGAATAGTAAGAAAACAGTTGTGCGATAATTAGTTGAATTAAGGGTATGAGTTCCGTGTTGCCCCGGGGAATATATAAAGCGTGATCCAGCAGTTTGGAAATCTCTTGATCTTCTTCAGCACAGAATCCAATCACTTTACCATTTCGTGCTTTTACTTCTTCAATTGACATCAATGTTGCTTTGTAAAGTTCGGAATCGTCTTTATAAGGTAGGAAAAAAAGACTATACATGTTCTCATCCACCATCGCCAAGGTACCATGTTTCAAAAATCCGGCAGGTAGGCCTTCTGCATGAAGATAGGTGACCTCTTTCATCTTGAGGGCTGATTCCAGAGCAATAGGGTAATAGATGCCTTTTCCCATGAACAACCAATTGGTAATATGGCTGGTCTCTTTTGCCAGATTACGGATATGCCCTGATTCTTCATTTAATACTCTTTCAATCGTTTCTGAAAATTCATTAAATTTGTCATTAAAACTGTCAGCGAATTTCCGGGTGATTTTGTTTCTGAGCACCCCGACTTCAAGAGCAATTTGCCAGAGGATTATAATTTGAGAAACAGCGGCTTTTGTGGAAACTACACAGATTTCCGGCCCAGATCCCTGAAAGATGCAATCATCCACTTCCTGACTGATTGATGATCCAACGACATTGACTACAGCAGAAGTTGCAGCTCCCTTACTTTTTGCAGCTCGTATTGCCATCCTGGTGTCGTAGGTTTCGCCGCTTTGAGAAAAGAACAGCACATGATCATTTTCAGTTACCGGTATCAAACTTGGGTACTCATCAGCAGAAATACTGGGGACGTATAAGTCAGCATATTCTGAAAATAAATAGGTTCCCACCATGGCAACGTAATAGGTAGTGCCGACTCCAACACAAAAAGACTGTTTTTTACTGATAAATTTCCTGGCAATAGTTTCAATCTGATCATTGGAAATGTTTAAGGCATTTCTGACAGTCATCGGCTGGTCGAAGATCTCCTTCAGCATATAGTGAGAAAAACCGCCCATTTGCGCTGTTTGCCTGTCCCACTGCACTTGAACAATCTGTTTGGATACTTTTTTGCGCGTTTTCAGACTTTTGATTTCATAATCGTCATTTTTGATCAGAACATAATCATAATCATCCAGTATAATGGTATCCCTGGTTTCAGAGATAAAAGCGTTGATGTCGGAACTTATATAATTAATTCCATCATTGATACCGATCACCAGGGGAGAATCCTTTTTCACTGCAAAAATCGTATCCGGTTGATGGATGGTGATCATCGCGATGGCAAAAGATCCCTCCAATTGATCGATTGCATCGCAAAAAGCTGTTTCAACGTTATTACACTTGCTAAATTCCTCCTCAAGCAGGTTGGAAAAAACTTCCGTATCTGTATCGGAGTGAAACCTGTAACCAATGTCTCTAAGTCTGTTCCGGATGGTCTGGTAGTTGGAAATAATACCATTGTGAACAATGACGAATTCTTCATTGTTTGAAAAATGGGGATGGGAATTTTCCTTTGTTACACCACCGTGCGTAGCCCAACGCGTATGGGCAATGCCCAGGGTTCCCTGCATATTTTCAAACTTCTCCAGGGAGTTGACTTCATCAACACTCCCGATATTCTTCCTCAGGGTGATTTTATCATTGTGAAACAAAGCCATACCGCATGAGTCATACCCTCGGTACTCAAGATTTTGCAAGGTCATTAACAATTTAGGTGAAACGATTTTATGACTGGCAATCGCACTAATTCCGCACATCTTATTTCCTTTGCCTACCGGCAGATCTTTGATCAGTATCTTGGTTGATATCTCTTGTAATTAACTGATTTTAAGATCTATCAGAATTGTTTCAAATATACTAAATACGATAATTGTCTTATTCCAGCGTCGTCTGGGATATGGAAATCAGGTCCGGAATTGTTTTTCCGGGTTCGATTGGAGTACCTGGTGCAATACGGTGTCCTGTTCCCACTTTGGATTCATCTCCAATAAATGCCCCAAGCTTGGCAAGCTTGGTATCTATAGGATCTTCTTCCTTTGAGTGATAGAAAATGGGGTCACCCAGTGTGTTGTAATTCACGGTAACTGTATTCGAACCAAGCTGCACATTCTCTCCCAAAACGCTGTCGCCTATGAACGAAAGCCTGCCAACAGTGGAGTTTCCGAATAAAACAGCATTCTTAATTTCGGTTCCATAGCCTATTTTACAATTGGGGCCGATGGATGAGTTCTTCCTGATCAATGCACTGTTGCCTATGTAGACATTGTCACCAATATAACATGGTCCAACAATGGTTGTACCCGAACTCACATGGACATTTTCACCAAATTGCACTATTCCCTTAATGTTTACATTGGCATCCAGATGAACCGTACTTGGTACAATAGAAGTTTCCCATGGTTTCATCATCATTTGATTCGC
>JAKSDL010000458.1 GCA_022360105.1 Pseudomonadota bacterium | reverse complement strand
TCGGAAGCTGCCTTACAGTCCGGAAAACACCTGCTGATCGAAAAACCGATGACGGATACGGTGGAAAGCTCCAATCGACTCGTGGAACTGGCGAAAGAAAAGGATCGTGTATTGATGGTAGATCATACTTTTCTTTATACGGGAGCTGTTCGCAAAATCAAGGAACTGGTTGATGCCGGAAAGATCGGTGATATCTACTATTTTGATTCGGTTCGGGTCAACCTGGGGCTTTTTCAAAATGATGTAAATGTGATCTGGGATTTGGCGCCGCATGACCTGTCCATCATGACATATGTGATAGACAAGAAGCCTGTCAGCGTTAGTGCGGTTGGGGTTTCACATGTGAAGGACGGTCTGGAGAATATTGCCTACCTTACCGTTTTCTACGAGGATACAACCTTTGCCCATTTTCATATGAACTGGCTGTCTCCCATAAAGGTGCGACAGATCATGATTGGCGGTTCCAAGAAAATGGTTGTCTACAATGACATGGAAAACACTGAAAAGATTAAAGTCTATGATTCAGGAGTAGAGACCAAGCCGGGCAGCAAGGATGAACTTTACCATACGCTGGTTCAATACAGAACCGGGGATATGTATGCTCCCAAACTGGATCAAACGGAAGCACTGAGAACCGAATGCCGACATTTTATTGATTGCATTAAAACGGGAAGTCGACCGATCAGTGATGGTGAGTTTGGTGTGCAAATCGTGAAAATGCTGGCTGCTGCACAGGCCTCAATTGAACAACAGGGAAAAAATATTCGATTGGATAACTTATGATTAAACTTTTGATCGATTCAGATATTCTAATTGCGGCCGCAAAGAAAGAGCCCCAGGCCCTGAAACTATTGAAAATCTGCAGGGATAACTCTGATGTCCAGGGGTGGGTATTGGCTAGTGCAGCAATAGATCTGGTCGATGCCAGTGTGGATTCCGGCAGTATTAATGATTTACTGGATGATCTGGCCCAAATTCCTGTGAACGCATTGCTGAATGAGCAGGCACTTAAATCTGACATGCAATTTTCTGCTGCATTGCTGAATGCTGCTGGTCCCATATTCAAAATAGACAAGATCGTATCAAAGCGATTTCAGGATGTAGCAGGCAGTATTCAGTTTTTAAACTGCGATGATGCCCTGGTTTTAATCGAAAGTAATCCGGAGCCGGAGAAGGTCAATTTTATGAACCTAAACCTGGGTTTGCATCCGATTTTCAACCAGGTGGACGGATGGTATACCGATATCATCCAAAATACTGCGTTCGCCGGTGGAAGGCATGTTGATGCCTTTGAGAAGGAATTCGCAAAGTATTGCGGAACCGAATATGCCATTGGTGTCAGCAATGGTACTGATGCCTTGCGCTTTGCTCTGATAGCCATGGGCATTGGCCAGGGGGATGAAATCATCACAGTGCCTAATACCTTTATAGCGACCACAGAAATAATGAGCCAGCTGGGAGCCAAACCTGTTTTTGTGGATATCTCAGAAGATACCTACAACATGAATCCTGATTTGATCGAAGAGAAAATCACGTCCAAGACCAAAGCGATTGTTCCTGTTCATTTGTATGGTCGGGTAGCAGACATGGACCGAATCATGGAAATCGCTGATAAACATGGATTGATGGTGCTGGAGGATTCATGCCAGGCTCATGGAGCCATCTATAATGGTAAACGAGCCGGCAGTTTTGGGAATGCCGCGGCTTTCTCGATGTACCCGGGAAAAAACCTAGGGGCCTACGGTGAAGCGGGATGCGTGGTTACCAACGATGCAACTATTGAGGATGTTGTTCGGTGTCTAAGAGAACACGGACAGTCTAAGAAGTACTATCATCGCATGGAGGGGTATAATGGGCGGATGGATAATCTACAGGCTGCAGCACTTCGGGGAAAATTGCCGTACCTGGATGGCTGGAATCAAAAAAGACGTGAACGGGCGCAGCAATACCTGGAAAACCTAAAAGACATTTCAGAAGTTGTGTTGCCGGCAGTTTCAGATTTTTCAGCTCATGTATTTCATGTATTTGTGATTCTCGTTCCGGATTCGGCAGCGTTGTCTGACTATTTAAAAGAGAAAAACATATTTACGGCTTTTCACTACCCTGTGCCGCTGCACCTTCAAGACGCTTACAAGGGAAGTGAAGCTGCTAAAGGAAATTTTCCTATCTCTGAAAAATGCGCCGAGCGCTTGATTAGTCTTCCCATGTACCCTGAGCTGACAAAACAGGAAGTTGATAAGGTTTGCGTTGAAATCAGGCAGTTCTTTTCCAGGTAAAAAATCCTACTACAATCTTCTAACCAATCAAACAATGCCAAAAGTCCTTGTTATCGCCGGAGAGGCCTCCGGTGATCTGCATGGTGGTCATGTATTAAAAGAATTGAAGCAGTTAAGACCTGACCTGGAACTCATCGGAACCGGTGGTAAATTAATTTCAGAACTGGGTGCTGAGCTTTATTACAGAGTGGAAGAATTGGCTGTGATCGGTTTTTTTGAAGTGGCCAAGCGTTACAGTTATTACAAAGGGATTTTTAACAATATAGTTGCCAAGCTTGATCAGGAAAAGCCCGACGCTGTATTTTTGGTTGATTATGCAGGATTTAATCTCAAATTAGCGGTAGAAGCCAAAAAGCGCGGTATTAAGGTTATTTTTTATGTGGCTCCGCAGGTTTGGGCCTGGAAGAAGAAACGGATTGAAGTTTTAAAAGAATATGTAGATGAGCTGATTGTACTGTTTCCATTTGAAGTTGATTTCTTTCGCAAGGAAGGCATGGAAACACATTGTTTTGGTCATCCGTTGTTAGACATTGTAAAGCCTGACATCAATAAAAATAAGCTGATGGAAAAATGGCAGCTGGATTCCGGTAAAAAACACGTGTGCCTGATGCCGGGCAGCAGAGTGAATGAAGTGACCAAACACTTGCCTTTGCTGTTTGAAACTGCTGCAAAATTGAATGAAAAAACCGAGAACGTCCAATTTCTGATTCCTTTGGCACCCACTGTTAAACCTGAAACGATCCAGCCTTTTTTAAATCAATATTCACTGGATCTTAAAGTGGTATATGATGATACCTATAATACCGTTGCCCATTCCGATTTTGCCCTGGTGGCATCCGGAACGGCGACCTTGGAGACAGCAATTCTGGGCACTCCGGAAATTATCTATTATAAGTCATCGATCATTACCTATTTAATCGGCAAGTACCTGTTAAGGATAAAGATGATCGGTCTTCCAAACATTATTGCCAATGAGATGCTGGTTCCGGAGGACCCACATTTTGTAGCTCCCGGTAAAATGGCAGACAGAATTGCCCGGTATTTGAACAACGAAAATTTATACGCAAGTTTTAAGAATAATCTCGGGGTTGTGAAATCAAAGCTGGGCGAAGCGGGAGCTTATAAAAAGACTGCGGAATTTGTAAATTCTCTTCTTTAAGCATTGAATTCAGTGAGAGAGTTTATGAAAACCCCCAACAGGTAAACACAAACAAACCGGCTACCATGGCATGTTTCCGAAGAGCCGGATTAACCGACTACTGTCGCTTCTGGCAGTTCAAAGGAATTGAATGAAAGAAGAATTAACTTTCGAAAACAAAAGAGTCATCCTGGTTGGTACCGCCCATATCTCCCAAGACAGTATTGAAGAGGTCAGGCAGGTTATCGAAGAGGAAAAACCAGACGCCGTTTGTGTGGAGTTGTGTCAAAGTCGATATGATTCCATCAAAAACGCGGAAAAGTGGAAAAACATGGATATTGTCAAGGTGATCAAGGAGGGCAAGGCGCCCATGTTGATGGCCAATCTTATATTATCCGCTTTTCAAAAGAAAATGGGTGACAAGCTGGGCGTCAAACCGGGTGCCGAAATGATGGCGGCAATAGTATCTGCTGAAGAGGCTGGTGCTGATATCGTTCTTGCAGACAGGGATATGGCAACAACACTCAAAAGAGCCTGGGGTAATCTATCCTTTTGGGAAAAAACCAAACTATTGTTTCAGATTTTACTGGGTATTTTTGATGCACCCGAGATCTCCAAGGATGATGTGGAAGAGCTGAAGCAGGTTGATGTGTTGACAGAAGCCATCGAATCGATGGCAAAGGAATTTCCGGGTGTCAAATCCGTTCTTATTGACGAAAGGGATGAATACCTTGCTGCGAAAATCGCGGAAACAGACTCGGAAACCATTGTTGCTGTAGTAGGAGCAGGTCATGTTCCGGGCATCAAGGAAAAAATCAAGACATCCATAGATATGAATAAGCTGGAAGTTATTCCTCCTCCCGGAAAAGTCGGAAGAACTCTGAAATGGATTATTCCGCTGCTGATTTTCGGAATTATTGGCTATAGTTTTTTCAGGATAGACGCCGATGTCAGTCTGGAGATGTTCAAGCGTTGGGTGTTGGTAAATGGGGCATTTTCCGGACTAGGCGCGATACTGGCGGGGGGACATATTGTAACAATTCTGGTAGCCATAATAGCGGCTCCCTTTACCTCTCTGAATCCAGCCATAGCAGCGGGCTGGGTTGCTGGGCTTACTGAAGCCTGGATTAGAAAACCAAGAGTGGAAGACTTCGAAAACCTGGCAACAGATATTACGTCAATCAGGGGATTCCGCAGCAATGAAATTACCAAAATTTTATTGGTGGTTGTACTTTGCAACCTGGGAAGCATGATTGGCAGTTTTGTCGGGATTCCATTGATCAC
>JAKSDL010000144.1 GCA_022360105.1 Pseudomonadota bacterium | reverse complement strand
ACGGCTTTCATTACCTGGCCAAAGTTTTCTGAGGACAGACTATCCTGCTGCTCGACTTGTTGAATGAAAGCTGCGAAAACCTTTTGAGGCGCTTCTTCTTTCACGATGGCGAGCAGGTTTTCGTCTGTCAACTCAGGATTCTCGTTGTAAAACAGATCGAGCTTTTCTTCAGCATCCGGCAATACCACAAGGTAGTCGCGAATAATTTGGAGTATCTTTTCCAGCTTGTCCTGATCTGAGTTTGCCGCAACCTCAGGCAAGAATGGTTTCAAGGTAGCCAATAGTTCTTCATTCGGTATCTGCTTGATATACTGCTGATTCATCCAGCGTAGCTTTTCCACATCAAATACAGCTCCCGCCTTACCCACCCGATCCAAAGAAAATTTCTCTTTGAGTTCATCCAGGGTAAAAATTTCCTGATCATCAGATGTATTCCAGCCCAACAAGGCAACAAAGTTGATCAAAGCCTCAGATAGAAATCCTTTGTTTCTATAGTCCTCGGTCGCTACATCACCCTGTCGTTTACTGAGCTTACTGCGATCGGTGTTTAATAACAAAGGTAAATGTGCAAATTTAGGAGGTTCCCAGCCAAAATACTCATAAAGCTGCACATGCTTGGGGGTTGAGGGCAACCATTCCTCACCTCTAATGACATGGGTGATGTTCATGAGATGATCGTCAACCACATTGGCAAGATGATAGGTCGGGTATCCATCCGATTTCATTAATACCTGGTCATCAATTTGATCGGTTCCAAAGCTCACGTCGCCGCGGATCAGATCGTCAATCAATATGCTCGATCGCGAGCGATCAATTTTCAGACGTATAACATGAGGAGCATTAGCATCAAGTTTTTCTCTTACCTCTGCATCTGTTAGTTTCAGACAGCGACCGTCATAGCGGGGATCTTGTTTGGCAGCTATCTGCTTTTCTCTCATTTCCGTCAGGTCTTCTTCCGTACAAAAACAAGGGTAGGCATGTTTTTGCTCCACCAATTGGTCGGCATGCTTTTTATAGATATCAAGCCTTTGTGATTGCACATAAGGTCCAAATTCTCCTTCGGCATGAGGTCCTTCATCAAACTTTATGCCCGCCCAGTTTAACGATTCAATGAGGTTTTCCACGGCGCCTTCGACTTTTCTGTTCTGGTCGGTATCTTCGATGCGCAGAATCGTTTTTCCACCGGTGTTGGCTGCAAATAGAAAGTTAAATAATGCCGTGCGCAACCCACCTACGTGAAGGAAGCCGGTCGGACTGGGAGCAAAGCGGACTCGTATTTGTGACATTTTAGATTTTAAATTT
>JAKSDL010000190.1 GCA_022360105.1 Pseudomonadota bacterium | reverse complement strand
ATTCGCTTAATTCCCAGCATTTATCAAAAATCTCTTTAACATTGCTTTCAGAACCAGGTGTTTTGATGATTTCTCCAGCCACCGATTGCAGCCATTCGAACCGCTCCTTGCTCATTTCTTCAGGCAGGATGGCAATGGATTCACATCCCAATAAAGCAGCATCGTAGGCTCCGCCACGGCAATAATTCCCGGTCGAAGGCCAAACGGATTTTTCTGTAGTGGGATCAAACTGGCCTGTGATCAGCCTGGGAACAAGGCAGCCAAATGCAGCACCAACCTTGTGAGCACCCGTGGGAAACCATTTGCCAACCACGGCAATAATTCGTGCATCAACGCCTGTCAATTCTTTGGGAAATTCAAGATAGTTAACACCGCCAAAATTACCACCCTGGACGGTCGCCTGATTGTGCCAGGTGATTCGAAACAGGTTTAGCGGGTTGATATCCCAAAGTCCAACGTTCTTAAGTTTATCCACTATCTTGGCAGGTATCAGGCTGGGATCCCGCTGTTGTTTGAAAGTGGGAATAATAATATTTTTTTCGCGAGCCCTGGCTACAGCTCTTTGTAATACGTCTTTGTTGATAGATAAATCGATCATCAGTGCTCCTTTTTCTGGGATGATGTTATTTGGCTTTTTCTATTTGTTGCTTTAAAAAACATCTTAAAATAGATCTTGAAACAGTCCTTTCAGGTTATTGGGTTTTGCGGGAACTATCATCGGTTCTGATTTTGCCATTTTGCAGGATTCAAGAGCGCTGGGTATGTCTTTGAGCCCACTGCCGGTGTTGATAACAACTGCTGAATCCTGTTTTGACACCAGGCCATCTTTCACTGCCTTCCTTAACCCTGCAAAGGCAGCTGCTCCGGCAGGTTCGCCAAAAACACCACACCCTCTTGCCAGGCTAGTGATGGCAGACAGGATCTCTTCGTCTGTAACACTGAGAAAAGCGCCGTTGGTATCTCGCACGGCTGCCAAAGCCTTGATTCGATCCCGCGGTAATCCTGCACTTATGCTGTCTGCAACGGTTTCGGCCTCAATTGGTGGTTTGGTTAAGACATCTTCATTGTTTTTCCAAGCCTGGTATAAATAGTTGCTGCCTTCAGACTGAACACCATAAACCTGCGGTATTTTGTCAATCCAGCCCAATTGGTGTAAATCTTTAAGGCCTTTATGCACACCGCCGATGATACATCCGTCTCCCACGCTGACAAAAATTTTGTCCGGAGCCTGCCAATTCAACTGTTCACAGATTTCAAATGCAACTGTCTTTTTGCCTTCCGTCATATAAGGATTAAAACCGGTATTTCTGTTGTACCAGCCGAAGGTTTCAGCGGCTTCCATGCAAAGGTAATAAGCATCGTCATAAGTGCCTTGAACCAAGGCCACTCGAGATCCAAAGACCAGAAGCTGGGCAATTTTGGCTTGAGGGGCGGATTGTGGAACGAAAATGACATTGGATTGCCCGATGGAGGCGCAAAGACCACTCAACGCTGCCGCAGCATTTCCGGTGCTGGCTGTGGTGATGATTTGGGCATTGTTTTCCCTGGCTTTAACAATGGCTATGGCGCTGGCTCTGTCCTTGAAGGAAGCTGTTGGCTGCCTGCCGTCATCCTTGATCCACAGTTCCTTGAGGTTTAAATCCGCGGCAAGTCGGGTTGCTTTGTAAAGCGGTGACCAGCCAACCGATAAAAGCGGGACCTCGGATTCCGGTGAAACCGGTAACAATGGTTTGTAACGCCAAATCGAAAAGTCCCTGCTCTCTGAAAGCTCTTGTTTGCTAAATTGCGCCTGAATCGCTGCATAATCATAAATAACATCCAGAATCCCTTCATTGCCATGATCCGGGCAGACATAACTGACTTCCGATGTAAGATATTCTTTATTGCAGATCAAACATTTTAATGATTTTATATGTTGCAAAGTCATGATTTTATCCGGTTTTCAGGGCAGGTTGGCTCGATAATGAAGAGGGTTGGAAAAAACCGAGCAAATTCGACTGCTAGTAAGGGTGTACTTACCCTAGTAAATAGATTGAATGATGAAAGGTGTCAATTAAATTACGAGTCGACTTCAAAAATTTTAGTAAAGCTTCAAAAAAATTTGATCCAGCTCTAAATTGGTTATCAGCGAGGCTTTTGTGATAATCTCACCAACCGCTGTTGTTTTATCACAGAATCGGGGTGTGAGCCACATAAAATGGACTTGATTATTCGCGTTCCCGTTTAAAAAAACGACCTGCGAAAGCTGAAGGAATCAAATCTTTGACTTGTTTTCGTTTCAGGAGGCTTTTTAGAGAATCCGAAGGCCGTTTCCTGATCTCGGGTTTGTCATGGAATAGTTCTGACATCGAAATATCAGGATCTTGCTGGCCATTGCGAACATGTCGTTGAATGGCTTGCAGGCGACTGACGATATTCTTCTCAGCGACTTTGGATAAATCTCTCTTCATTTTGATAATTTCGGATTGAAGCCCTTTTTGACTTTCTATCTCTCCCTCATTCTTTTTAAGCTTGTATTCAATCCGCTTGTCGATTAGATCCATCAGATTACCATGGCTTTTTTTGCCAAAATGAATCACTTCCGGCACCAGGTCCCCGAAATTGGTGACAGCCAGAATATCTTTGTCATGAGACCAATAGCCGGCCAGGTAATCAGGTTGCAGCTCATCATAGTTTCGTTTGGGCATATACATTCTGCGGAGATGCAGCAAAACCTTTTCGGTTTTCTTCTTATGTCCGCCAATTATCACAGGGCTGCCAACCTCTCCCCTGCGCACGCCCTTTGTCCAGGGTGCGCCGGTAATTCCGAAATCGTGATAAACAGGCACATTTAGGAG
This sequence comes from Pseudomonadota bacterium, assembly GCA_022360105.1. The sequence continues at coordinate 501 of JAKSDL010000190.1, read as the reverse complement.
CACGGAAAGTGTATTGACGGCCAAGGCGTATCCGGCAGAAGGCCCGCCAACATTGTAAGAGGCGGAAAGCAACTGGTGATGAATCGTGTAGTTATTGAGAAAATCTCCAATAATTCGGGCAATGTTAAACTTGGGAAGCAGGCTTTGCAGATAGTTTTCCACCATCGTTAACGCTTCCTTGGCAGACTGCTGCATCATTTGCACGGCCATATCCAGTTCCGCCGCCGCCGAAGCAGATGATGAGACTGCACCCGTCACCATGATTTTTTCAAAGGTGTAATTATAAATCAGGCTGGTTGCAATAGGTAACAAGACGCCAGTGGTATCAGAGGCTCCGACACCGATAATAAAACCTACTTGTGGCTCCTGGCTCAGTTCAGCTTCCAGGAATTCGTCCAATTGGACTTTGCCTTTCTTGACCGGACTCTGAGCGATCTCCCTGCGAGCTGCGTTAAGATGAGCCATCACCAGGGGGTATTGCTGCTCTTGTTCAATCTTGTT
>JAKSDL010000784.1 GCA_022360105.1 Pseudomonadota bacterium | reverse complement strand
TGGTTGTAACCGACCCTGTAGGAAAGATAGCTGCCGCCTGTGGAGTTGGGAAACATACCTATTTCAAGGCCGGCATGCACGGTGTTTTGCTTGTCCAGATGAGAACCTATGTTTCGGACATCGATTGCAGGTACAATGCGGAAAATTCCCAGGTCATGATTCATGGAGACACCAATACCATAGGTTTGTTCGACCTCATTGTCAGAAGAAGAACCAAACTTCGTTCCACCTGCATTATAGGCAACCAAGCCCCAGGTTATTCTGGCCTTGTTAGCCATTCGAAATAGAATGCCGACATCATAACCGGTTCCCGTTTCTTCCTCGCCCCAATTGGTGATGGTATCCGTGGATGGTTCCAGTGAAGTCTTTCGCGTGATGTCGCTTCTTGCCAATCCGATAACAAATTGACCCAGTCCAATGGGAATAGACAATCCGTACTTTCGGATCACATCATCCCTTTGATAAACATAATTTCCCGAATCCAGGGAAGCTATAGAATTTTCAATCACATAAGTACCTGCAATAGTCAACCCTTCGCTCATGATGTTGGCTGTCAAGGTCAAACCGGCACTTCCACGGAGATAGGCATCTTCTATAGCAAGAAATTTTGATTTATTGGTCTCAGAAAGCCCATCCCGATTGATATAGGGATAGGTTGTTGAAATCATAATCAGCCCGGCATCTTCCGGGGTGAATTTCTGTGTTCCTTCGGCTGTCCAGGTTCCGTAGTCTAACCACCATCCTTCTACATTTGCCAGGACTGCGGGATTATAGAAAAGAGCGGAACTGTCATTGGCGCTGGCGATACCCGTATTTCCCATGGCGAGGGAGCGATAGCTTCTTCCGACCTCATTGATGCTTTGGGGTACAGTGGGGGTTGTTTGCGCCACCAACTCGAAATGAGCGGTTATCGTCAGGAGTATACCGATGACCAAACAAAAAGAACGACGAATTTGTTCCATAGGTAAAATTGGTAACCGTTTGTTTTTATGAGATTTAGCTCAATTCAGGTTTGATTCTTGGTTTCGATAGCAACATGATATCACGTACATACAAAAATTGTACAAAAATAATGTTCCGCGACGAAAGCAATTATTTTAGCTTCTATGCACCGGTTCTTTCTGCGTTAAACATATGTTGAAATTTCGGATTCCAAATGCTGATACCTTAGGTTTGTAAATTGCATCAAAATATACAATCAACCCCGGAGAAAAATCTTTATAACTCTTTGAAAATATGATGGAACGATCCGAAGCTATTAATATTTATGAGTGTTTCGATCAGAGTGGTGATCCCAGTCACTATGTCTGTTGGGGACATGTGGATTCAGAGCGCTTCAGGGACGAGTGTTACAAGGAATTTTCCGTTCGGCCCCTGGTTGTTCAACACAAGTGGCAATGCACCCGCAAGGTACTGTTTAAGGACCATGACAAGAAAAAGTTGCGACGCCGGTTTGATACGGTTGAGTGTTCTGAAAATCTTGAAAATGCCAAAGCAGTGACTATTGGCATGGCCCCAAAACATGATATCGATTACATTCCTCGTGAAGATGAAATAAATTGAGAGATTTTAATCGATATTAATCGTTAACATATCCATCCTGTCAGAATATGGCTGAAATTGATCGATATCGCTTTGATTAACTTTCATCCGGATTGCGTTTATTCCCTCTTGGTTTTCAAATTACCAAATTAATTCCATTTTCCAGAATTCAATTTTTTTTTGGGAACGTGCTCGTGCTTGTTAACGTGACCGTAACCGTGAACCAAAATTGAGAATCTTGAGGAAGAGATATCTTCAGATTCAGATAAGAACGAAATAGTACCGCACAATTATGAAAATCTGTTGGGCTTGAAAACTTAATATACTTGCTTAATATAAAAACAAAAACGATCGTTTACGAGCACAAGCAAGATAACAAGCGCAATATAGCTTTTAAGGCGGGAAAATAACGGACTCTGGGAGAGTGTTACTAGATAGGGTAAGAATTAATCGGATGGGAGGTTATTGCCTAACCACAATTTCCAATCAACTTCTTAGAAATATATGAACCTGCTTTCATTTTTAGGAACTAAAAATCTGCTGAAATTTAATCTGAAAGCAGGTTAAGGATCTGGTTGGAATTGGAAGCAGGAGTAAAAGGTATTTCCTGACCAATCTCATCGCTAGTAGATTGATTTGATGTAACTTCGGAGTCAATTCTTTTTTGAAAGCCTTTTTCCCCTTTTCTGCGAATACCAATCAATACCAGTCTTTTGTTGTCATTTTGATGTTTCATTTAGCTCCTCATGGTTACGTTTAAAGATAGATGAAAAACTGCAAAATGCTGGCCAAAACTTATTAAATCATCATATTGGTAGGGAAATTTTTGGATTTTATCCATTTGTTCTGTCTGAACAGTCGTTTATGGTTTGGGCCTCGTTACCCAACATCGTAGGTCAGAACCATGATGCGCTAAAAAGTTTCGGATGGTTTATCAAATTCGACAGGTTGTGAGACATCAGTGTCGTCAGGCATGACAGTGAAGAATCTCTTGAAGGAACTGACAGATTCCATACATAGCAACTGACCAATTTGTTTTTTTTATTGATAAATAGTCTCAATGGTTTAAACTTGAGACAGGTGTGATACAATCTGTTTTTCTAAATAGTTAATAAAAACAGTTTGTTATCCAAGGTATGGTTGTTGCACAATGCACCTTCATGGGTTTTTAACGCCCTCGGAATATAAGACCGTCTTACATATGAGGATATTATGGACACGATACGTCAAATCGCTAAGTTTTTGATCGTAGACTTAGCTGTTATCATACTATTACCGGCAGTTGCTTTTGGGTATACTCCCTGGCAGGATAATACCAACTATAACGAGGAATTGGATGAAGCCAAAATCAGGGTGCGCCTGAAGGTAAGAACCATCAAGGTTTATCCCATCACTCAAAAGAACTGTATTTTTGAAGAGATGGAGGAAAATCCGGAAACCAGGACCAGCACTGACTATCGGCAGCCTCATTGCGCCAGTCTGCGTAACCAGAGGGTTGCTGCCAGTGATGGTAATGATATGCCTGAAAAGACGAAACTGACTCGATTACCGGCCAACGAGTATTTTAAAATCAACATGGTGGTGAGCGACCAAATGTCCAACAGGGTCGGTGAGGAATTCGGAATCCAGATTATCAACGCAGATACCAAAGAAACGCAATATCTTCAAGGTGGATGGAAACCGGGAGATCAAAAACTATCACGTGCCATAAAACTCAAACCCGGACGGTATTACTGGAGATGCCCGGTCAATCCGACGCCCTGGTATGGTTTGATTGCTGAGTAACCGATTAAGGACTCCCTTCCACTGACTTATATAACAAGCAATCGAAACAGCAGACAAGAGAAAACCATGGATAGTAACAAATCGTCAGGCAAAGGTCTGACAAACTGGTGGCAGAACCGAATTATTCGCACAAAGATCCTGGTCGGAATATTTATCGGAGTGTTTATCTTCCAGGGAGTTTCCACCACGTATGAAATGCAACAGGTTGAAAACGATATCCTTGCAACTTACAACGAAAAAGCTCTCAACCTGTCTGTGGCGATCGATTGTATTGTACTAAAAGATGGCATCCTCTTTTTTAATTTATTGGATCGTATCGGCAGGACGGAAGTTGTAGGCATGAAAATCGACGATGATCATCCCTCATGCGTTGAAAGGGAAGAATTTTTACAAAGACTGGAAGGCAGCTTCTTCAATAAATTCGAACAGCAACAGGCCAAGGTCAATCCTCAGGCGACTGCCCCACAAGTCGCTGCAGCAGCTGTAGACTCTCAGGGTGAAGAAATAGAAGTTGTTGAAGAGATCGAAGACGTGCCTGTTGAATCCGGTGAGACAACTATTCCTCTCAATCTTATCTTTGATGCAGAGGGTTTAATCGGGGACATGGAGTCCACAAATATTGTCATCAATGGTGAAGACAAATCACAGCTTTTATATACGGTTAAAGTCAACGGGGTTCAAATCACCTTTGATCTGACTGATTTGCCGGCTCGAAAATTGGATCGTTTCATTGCATTGACAACCAATGCCTTGGGAAACCTGGCTGTTTTGTTTATCATCATCTGGTTGATGGCAGGACAAATTGTCGAACCTTTGAAAAAACTGACCAATTTTACGCAACGAGTCATGGAATCGGGCTCCATACAAAAAGGCGAGGAGGTGGATCTGGTGCAGTCGCCTGCAAAAGATGAAATTGGTATTCTAACTCGGGCGTTTAACCAGATGATCTCCCAACTGCAAAAAAGCTATCGCCAGATTATCAAAAGCAAGGCCGCGATTGGAGATTTGTTGGATAATACGGGCCAGGGATTTTTTAGTTTTGGTCCTGATTACGTGATTAATGATGAGTATTCCAAAGCCTGCGAGGCGTTTTTCCAGCATGAAATCCAGGGAAGAGATGCGTTGGATTTAATGGTTGCTGAAAAAAAGGAAAAGGTTAAGGAATTAATGGATCTGCTGTTTGATGGAGTTGGCGATTTAAAACTACTTGAAGATTTGCTCCCCGGGGAACTTGATCTTCACGGCAGAATTCTGGATATGGATTATCGATTTATTAAGGCAACCAGTAAGGAAATCTCCGACAAGATGATGGTGATCCTGACCGATGTAACCCAGGAGCGACAACTTGCCAGGCAATTGGAAAAAGATGAACGGATTAATGAACTCATTGTTCGGATTGCAAGGGATAAAGACGGCTTTATCCAGTTTGTCCAGGAAACAGACAATTTTTTGATTCAGACAGTGGATGATCTGAAAAAAAACGGCGGACCTCTCGACAGCAACACCCTGCTGAGACAGTTTCATACCTTGAAGGGTGGGTCGGCCAGCTTTGGATTATTTGATTTTTCGGAAAAAGCCCATGAATTGGAAGATCAGATTCAGGAAGCTTCCAAACAACAAAAATTGGATGATACAACTTTGATTAAAGAGATCTGTGAGCAGATAAACAGCATGATTTATGTTCTCAGAAATTCACTGGATCATGTTCAGGACATTGTAACCTGGGAGGAAATAGACCAAAGCAGAAGTCGGGTCTATCGAATTCCCAAAGAAAAGTTGGAAAGGCTGGAGCAACTGGTTGACCAGAAGGGGAAACTGACCGTCACTGAAATCAAATCACTGATTGAAGAAATGAAAAAACAGCCGATCAAGCCCGTTCTGAAGAAATATGCGACATCTGCTTCGAAATTGGCTGATAAACTGGGAAAACAAGTATCGATCATTACCAGGGGTACCGATGTTGAAGTTCCTTTTGATCGCTTGAATCCGTTATTTGATACCCTTGTGCATCTGGTCAGGAATTCCGTCGATCATGGCTTGGAAGATCCGGATACCAGAAAAATGCTGGGTAAACCGGAAGAAGGCAGCCTGATTATTGAAGCCAAACAGGAAAACAGGAAATACAAACTGCTTATCAGTGATGATGGATCTGGCATCGATCCCGGCAAAATCAAAAAAATTGCCATAGAAAAAGGACTTATTACCGATTCCCAATCTCAAGACCTGACAGATGATGATTCCGTGAAACTGATTTTCAAACCCGGTTTTTCCACAGCCGATTCCGTCAGCAATATCTCAGGAAGGGGTGTGGGGCTTGACGCGGTAAAGACTGTTCTCAAAGACCTGGGAGGCAGTATTTCAATTCGAACGGCGATTGATAAAGGAACATCCTTTGTGCTTTCCATTCCGGCATAGCCTGTAATCCGGTCTAACCCGATTGCAACCTGGGAGTCCATTGTGAAAGGTGTAGGATGGGCAACTCGTTGCCCATCATTTAAGATTGGAGACCGTTGATCACTAGTTGTTATGATTATTCGAACAGGACTTTTAATAATCAATTGATAGTTAATTAATGTCGTTAACTTAAGAAAAGTTGGTCAAGAAGTCATTCTGAACGATAGGGAAAAATCTCTCGGAGGCTCTGGCAGATCCTTCACTTTAGTCACGATTTCTTTGTCTTAGCAGCCTCAACAGCCTCATGGACATTCTTGTAACAACAATCATCTCCCAGCATTTCGTAGACCCCCGAACGCTTCATCACATCCAGAACCGGCCCTTTAACATTGGCAAAGTAGAGATTGATGTTTCGCGTTCGATATTCATTAGCGATCTCTTCCAAAGCCCTGGCGGCTGATGAATCCAATTGATTAACCGAACCGGCATCAATCACTATACTTTTAAGCTGTGCTCCTTTTTTAATTTCAGTTTTTTTGAGGGTTTCCTTGAGAAAGGATACATTTCCATAATAAAACTGGGCATCGAATCGTATAACCAAGATACTTTCATCGGTCTGGGTGGTGTGACGTTTTATATTTCTATAGTCATTTCGGTTGGGAAGCTTTCCTAAAACGGCATAGTGGGGTCTGGTGGTTTTAACCACGAACCAGAACATGCTAATCCCGATTCCTGTAAAAATGCCTTCCATCACTCCAAAACCCAGGGTGGCGAAGAAGGTGATTAAAAGAAGAACCAGATCATCTCTTTTTACTTTCCAAAGATAGGTTACTTCGTGCAGGTCAATCAATCCGAAGACGGCAACCATGATGATAGCGCCTAAAATGCTTTTAGGCAGGAAATAGAGCAATGGAGTGAAAAACAGTAAGACTATTGCAATGACCAGTGCCGTGATAATTCCTGCCAAACTGGTATTCGCTCCGGCGTCCTTGTTAACAGCTGTTCTCGAAAAACCACCGGTAACAGGCATGGACTTGAAAAAAGCTCCAAATAGGTTGGCAGCGCCCAGTGCGACCAGTTCCTGGTTTGCATCGATTTCATATTGTTTTTCCGTAGCTATCTGTTTTCCGACTGCAATGGATTCCATAAATCCAACAAAGGAGATAGTCAAGGCAATGGGAAGCAAGGCTCCCAGCTCTTCTAGTTGAATGGATGGAACACTAAAAGGTGGAAGACCGGCCGGTATTTCACCGACAATGCTTACTCCCAGCTTTTTTAAATCCCAAAACCAGGTAACAAGGGATGAAATTATTACTATGATCAAGGCACCGGGAAGTAATGGACTGATTTTACGGGCGAAAATGAGAAAAACAATGGTGATCAATCCCAT
>JAKSDL010000803.1 GCA_022360105.1 Pseudomonadota bacterium | reverse complement strand
ATATTTGGCTTCGTCAATTTGCATACAATCTCCGAACAGGGATAAGAATCCTCCACGATCGTGGAAAATTGGGGACGACTTCTTGAGGGAAAAAGTACTGACTAAGGGGTAACCTGTCCGATTTTACGTTTACTTCTTTTAAATCTGCAGTAAAAATCAAATAAAAATTAATGAGAAAGTAAGATGTTTGAAATTCGTGGAGAGTTTTCGGTTATATTTGTGTGCTTTTTGAACGAATTTTTCCAAAATTAAGATAAAGCAACCTTTTTATGGGAGAGGGATAGAAAAATGAAATTTTTCCATAAGAAATTTTACATCATCGAAATCATGTTCCTAATGCTCTCATGCCTTGTATCGGTTTGTTTTATCGACGAAACTAATGCGACTGATTCCGGTTTATATTTTAACCCGAATGGTGGATATGGCAGAATCAGGCATAGTGACTTCTTTGACTTGGATTATTCAAGGGATTTTTCCGTTGAAGTTGTTGTCAATGCAGGAGAATACGAGAATCGCAATGTGACATGGCCTGGAATTTTGGGTAAATCAGATTCTGATGGCTTGTATAACCAAAAACGACCTGGCTGGGCCCTTGGTCTGTATGCATCGAGAGGTACTACATATGTTGCACGAATAAGTGACGGAACCAACAGCGTGTCAGTGACGGCTGAGCATATTGGGATAACACACCTTCTGGTAGTATGGGAAAAAAAATCAAAGACGCTGACTCTTTATCTTAATGGAGTTATCACTAAAACTCGTTCAAATAAAAACATCAACCCTACCTTAATTGCAAGTGAAAATGATTTCCAAATTGCCAAAAGTCTGGGGCGCCTCCAAAGCCCCATTTTGTACGCAAGGCTATGGAATAAAGATTTAAGTACATCAGCAAAAAAGTTGTTCAATCATTTTTCAAAAACAAAACAACATGGACTTCCCCATGATTTTGACCGAACCGGCCTGATTTCGGAATGGTTGATGTTTGAAACCTGTGACAAGTTAGGAAGAATTAATTCAACACATGCAAAGGATACGGTCGGGGCAAATCATATCGAGTTTGTGGATGGCGCATCCATCGTAAAGGCGGATGGCCTTTTGTCTCCAGAGTCTCCAAAAGATGGCAGCGTCGAGCAAAATAAATCTCTATGGCTAAGAGCGACAGGCGGATATTCTAACTTATCGGCACTCGGCACAGTGAAAGGGCCGGTTCAATATTTCTTTCAAGTTGACACGGAAGATAGTTTTGGCTCCTCTAATTTGAAAGAATCCGGCTGGATAGCGAATTTTCAAGCATGGCAACCAAAATTAAAACCCAATACACGCTATTATTGGCGGGTAAAAACTAGGGATAGTCAAAATGATTACCTTATGTCTGAATATTCCAATGTTTCTTCTTTGAAGACAGAGGGTGCTACAAATTGGTATGTGCGCCCGAAAGGGGTGGGGTATGGCAAAGGAAACGGCACAACCTATGAAAATGCTTGGAACGGTTTAGAATCTGTGATTTGGGGCAAGAACGGTGTGGAGGCCGGTGATACCCTATTTGTTTGTGGGACCCATGTAAAATTTTCAACTGGCTGGGAGGGGGCAGAACAGGGACAAATCACTATTCAAAATTCTGGATTTAGTAATGACCAGCGTATTACTATTCGTGGAGATTATAAAGAGGAGTTTGGGGTTGTTTGGGGAGGAAATCGGATTAATTATGAAAATTGGGTTGATGAGGGCGATAATGTGTGGAGTTCAAAAATTATCGGTCAACATGACAAGCTATGGTGGTTTCAGGATATAGCCATACCAAATCCCAAATCTTATACTCCGTTAGAATCGATGCAAAGTGTTCAGGCTTTAAAAAAACATATCGGGGGCGCTGTCTATTGGAACTCTTCACAAAATACGGTATTTGTTAAAACAACAGATCTTACCCACCCCCACCACCGGATTTTTTCTCCGAATTACGGATATCGGTTTCAAGTCATCGGAAAAGAATACATTTCATTTGAAAATATAGATTTTTTCATTCATCCAGTAAGCCTGAGAGATACCAGTCATATTCGATGGGAGAATTGCACATTTTATTTTGCAGGCTCTCGGATGTTTAGTTTTTGGGATAACGCCCACCACATGGAAATCTTAAACAGTGAAATTGCCTGGTGCGGAAACGGCATTTACACCATTTCCAGTTCCAGTACATCAGCTCCAAGTTCTTATCGGTTTGCCGGCAATTATATTCACGACATTGGCGTTGGCCTAAATGCCAATAGTGACGCACACGCCATTGGTATCCAGGGGGGACATAATGGAATCATTGAGGACAATCTATGTGTTAACAGCGGTCATCCCATATTGCTATACGCATTTACGAATCAAACAATCACAAATAACATTGTTCGCCGAAACACAGTAATTGATGGCCACACGGCCGGCAGCCAAAGTTCTTATGGGATTTCTACCCAATGTAACAACGATAGTTCCTCTGATAAAACAGGAAATCAATTTTATCAAAATATTGTTATTAATGTACCAATTGCCTACAGATTTCAGTTTGAAGACGGCCATGAAGTTTATAACAATCTCGCATATAATTCCAGGATCGGGTTATATACCGGGCGCAATTTTATAAATAATGACGGAACACACTTAGGTCCAAAAATAACAGCGGTCAATAATATTTTTAATACCACCGAAAAACACATTATGATGGGTAGTGGAGCCCGTAAAGGCTATGAGTTCCATTCCGATTATAATTTGTTTGATCCAGCAAATGGCAGTCGCTATCACTTTACCTGGCATAATTTGAAGGGAGTAGATTTCAAATCTTGGCAAGCCGCCCAAGGGAAAAACAAGCACGCAACCTTTGATCCACATTCCAAAGAAGACGTTGT
>JAKSDL010000208.1 GCA_022360105.1 Pseudomonadota bacterium | reverse complement strand
TCAATATTAACGTGTTGATTCAAAAAACCGTAATGCACAACCATCTAGTGTTGTGATACTACATTCCCTAGCTCCCCATGGTTTAAGTGTAATGTCTGAAATCTGATTCCATCCATTGTCTTTAACATGTTTGTGTAATGCATCAATCCCATCAATCATTATGAATCCGGCTACGCCCTTTGACGGCTCTCCCGAGAACAGATGAAATCCTCTAAAAGGCGCTATGTGAGCTGCCGCTATCTCGCTAGGATAATCGAAAACACAACCATAATCTCCATTACCCTCATTATCCCTCACAACAATATCTCCATACCAGCCAAGAATATCCTCAAACCATTTTATAGTATTATCCATATCTTTTGTAAAATAAACGGGGCCATTTTCCCTAACCACATATCCCCTTTCACTAAACTTGTTCATTGTTATAAGCCTCCCTTTCTCAATACTTTCAAAGGTTATTCTAGAATAAGCATTAAGGTTAATATCCGTGTTGCGTGCCGAAGAAGGCGTTATCCCAAACAATTTACAAAAAGCACGAGAAAAAGCAGCGGGTGACTCATATCCATATTCCAACGCAATGTCTATAATTTTTTTATCACTAGTTTGAATATCCTTTGCAGCAAGTGATAGCTTTCTTTGGCGAATGTACTCTCCCAGCGATATATGCGTCAAGAAGGAAAATATGCGCTGAAATTCCCATGTTGAACAACCTACAAATTTTGCTGCTGCCTTATAATCAACATTTCTTGTTAAGTTATTCTCAATATATTCAATTGCTTGGTTCATACCTCTTTGCCAATCCATATCCCTACCTCCTGAACCAATTATATAAAAAAGGTTTCATTATTGCTTTGCAAATTATGTATTCTTCTGCATAGCGTTCATTCCCGGATTCCAAATTGCCAAACTCATATCATTAAATGCTAATGAGTTTCTTTCTTTTTTGGTAATAATTTGAAATTCCGACTATAACAATGTGACAATTTTGAGGCATTATTAATGACTGGAATATCACAGATATGATGTTCTGTAAAGAATAGCCCCTGTACTGTTTACGCTAAATAGATTTATCCAAATTACTTAATTTAACGTATATAGATAATTCACGAAGGTTCTAGAACAACCTCCAAAACATTTAGGGAGGTTGTTCTAATTCATTGATGTTTAACGATCATTTTATTGCCACCTTGTCGTTTTGCTTCCATCAACATCATTGTACTTTTATGACGCGGTTCATGTAAAT
>JAKSDL010000399.1 GCA_022360105.1 Pseudomonadota bacterium | reverse complement strand
TTGTTGGGGTAATGATGTCCGCCTATCTGTGCTCCATACCCTGAATTGAAGCTCCCTGACAATAAAATACCTGCGAACACAACCGAGACAATTGCTGTTTTCATGTTAAATCCATTGAACGCGTATAAATTGATAATTGATTGGTTTCATTTCTATGGTAACAACTTTTTTCAGCAACTGTGCCATCATTGTTTTTGAGTTCAATATAATCGAAAATGTAATTTATCGTATTGGGATATTTATGTTTATTAAGAGATTGCAAACAAGTAGGTTGATACTTTCATCCATTATCTACCCTGACTCGATTTTAGGAAAAATGTTACCATTACATTCAGGTAACAGATAAGTAACAGCAAAACAGTGATTTTGAAAGAGTGCTTGTCAAAATTTAAAAATTAACTCACAGTTAAGTTTTAAAGTGATGATTAATGACGGTAACTTCTATCAGCTTTGCCTCCGATGAGCCAATATCCCTTCGACCGATAACTCAAAAACCAGATCATCCACTTTTTTAGCACATGTCAGAAGTATTCATTTCAGCAAACAACATACACTATTCCGTTGATGGAACATCCATATTCAAAGAGCTGGATATCCATATCAATGCAGGTGAGCATATCGGCCTGGTAGGTGCCAATGGTACCGGTAAGTCGACTTTATTGCGGATTCTTGCCGGTAAATTACCCCTGGATAAGGGGGAAGTACATTACAAAAAAGGGTTGCAGATTGGTTTTGTTGAACAATTTTTGCCCGAGACTTTATGGGATAATAAAATACTTGATTCCATTCTCGAAAAAATGCCTCCGCAGGAGCGGGATTATGAGCGTTATCGTGCGGAAATGATTCTGGAGAGTTTGGGATTTTCTCCAAAAGATCTTGAACAAAAAACAGCAACCCTGAGTGGGGGGCAAGCCACACTGGTTATGCTTGCCAGGGCGATTATTGATCAACCGGATCTGCTTTTGCTGGATGAACCTACCAACTATCTGGACCTCACCCATTTAAAAAATATCGAAAGTTTTTTGGCCTCCAATCAAAAAACCTTTGTTGTTATATCTCACGATAAACGGTTTTTGAATAACCTGACGACCAAGACTGTTTTTCTCAGGGATGGAACCGGTTATACTTTCAATCTTCCTTTTAGCGGCGCAAAGGAGGAGTTGGATAAAAGGGACGAAGAAGCGCTTAAAAGAAGCCAGGATGAAGAAAAGCAAATTCAACGACTGACAAAATCAGCTAAACGAATCGCTGAATGGGGCAAAATTGCAGATAACGAAGATATGGCCCGAAAAGCCAAGAGCATGGAGAAGCGAATTGAAAAGCTTCAACAGGAAAAGACTGTTGTTTCCAAAGGTCCAAAATACAGTTTAAGACTGGACAGCACCGAAACTCGATCGAAAATCATGATCAATGTTGAAGATCATCGGATTGCCATACCAGAAACAGGAACACCCCTATTCAAGGTGGATAAGTTCACCTGCTTTCGAGGAGATAGGGTTGTCCTGCTTGGAGACAATGGAGTCGGGAAAACTACTTTTATTGAATATATCTTTGCCCAATATGCTGTCCAAAGTGAATCCCGGACTATCTATTTCGGTCCCAACGTGAAGCAGGGCTATTACGACCAAAACCAAAATCTTCTTGATCCGGATTTATCGATTTTAGAGTCTGTCACCAGCAAAGTGGGGAATCCCACCCAGGAAGTCAGGCAGGAGTTGATATCCTCCGGGTTTAAGTATGACGAATTTAATAAACGAATTTCTGTGTTAAGCGGAGGTGAAAAAGCACGCATTCTGTTTTGTATTCTAAAGCTTCAAAGACCGAATGTAATCATTCTGGATGAACCTACCAATCATATTGACCTGTTTGGCAGGGAGGAGCTTGAAAACCAACTTGCAAATTCCAACGCAACTCTGCTGATAACCAGTCATGATCGCAGTTTTATCGAAAGCATTGGGACGCGATTTGTTCTCATAAAAGATGGAAAATTAACAGAAATTCATACGCTTGATGAGTATTATAAAAGTATTGATCGTCAATTGGAGTCATTCCGATCCCGGGAAACCAATGTTAATAATGAAGGGATTCAGAATCCAGTTGAGCCGGTGGATGAGAATGAGGACAACCTGCTAAAACAAATTGAACTTCTCGAAAAGAAGCTAAGCGATCAACAAAAGCAGAAACCAAAGTTTCAAAATCAAAAATTGATTGAATCCTTAAAAGCAGAGCTAAAGGCTTGCTATGAAACCTGGGAAAAGTTTGAAGTTTGAATTCAAGGCTTCGAGTTATGGGGTTGTCTTTTTTCTGGGCTCAGGTCTGATTGTTCCGGGTATTTTGCTTCGATTCTCTTTAGAGTTCCATCGGCTTGGATTTCAGCCAACGCTTTGTTGATCCGGCCTGGAGAAGTCTTTGTGCCAGATGTCCCTGTTCCTTTTCTCGTTCCAGAGGTTCCGGAAAAGGAACAATCTTGCCTCGTAGATTTGCCGGCTGATAAATCCTTATCTTTGTCCGGGCGGCAACCAGCTGTCACTAATTTGTAGGAAAATTAATGCAATCCTTTCTTAATTCTTTTGCTTTTTTGAGCTTACCCGCCTTAAACTATACGCGCGATTGCTAATTTGTTTGAATGATTCGAAGTGTTAACAGGTTTTCAAGGAGATTCCATGGCCCCATCTATTTCAAGCAAACAAGATGGAACAATCAAACCATTAATGACCTTACTTAAGGAAGAAACGTTTGAATATCATAGGAAATTAGAATCACTGAGTTTTTTTGGACAATTAATTAACCATACGCTGCCTCTGGATTCCTATGTTAATCAATTAAAGGGGTTAAGCATCATTCACAGTGTTATGGAAAACGAACTTGCGTCAAGCAAAGATCAGATTGTTACCAAGGTATGGGATGAAAATCTACGGAAACTAAAGTATTTAGAGGAAGATATCGCCTTTTTTGCTCCACGGGTACCCTCGGAAAACAGATCCCCAATAGAATCAGCTCTGGCTTTGGCTGATTCGATAATGCGTAGTGCTGTGGATAATCCGATTTCACTTTTGGGTTACCTGTATGTTTTTGAAGGATCCACTTTGGGAAACAATATGCACCAACCTGATGTTTCCGCTTGTTTTTCTTTGCCTGGTATTGAGGGCTGCCGATACTTTTACAACTACGGGAATGACTTGAATAATCAGTGGAAGCAGTTCAGCAACAGAATGAACATCATCGACAATGAAGAAAACCAGCAATCAATTCTTAAATCTGCACATGATGCATTTGCAGGATTGGAACTCTTTTACAATAAATTATACCCTTTGGATAAAGAAAACAGCTTTCGTCACATCACCCGAATTAATCCTGAAGCCGGGAACCACCCTATACCAGAAGACGAGCGAGAAATTGAGGCAGCATTAAAAGCCAGTGATCGATGCTGGAATGAGTTTCCTTATTATCAACTGCGATACAGCGACAGAGGTAAACGTTTTTCTGATAGCGATAATTGTTGGCTTGCAACGTTACCCGATCTTAAGCAGCACGATCTGAACAAGCAAATAAAATGGCTTTGCCATGTGCTCGCAACTCGCGGAATGCCCTCTGTCATGATGGAGAGTAACCTAAACTTTTTGGCACACGAACTAAAGTCTGCTGTTCCTGAAAAAAGCGATTTTTATAAAAAACTGGAATTAGCTTCCGAAGCTCTAAAATCATCTCGAATGAGTCTAATAGATTCAAGCAAAACCCAAAAACTAACTGAAGAATTTGGAAAGCAAGCCGAAGTCGCAGCAGATAAAAGATTCAAGAATATGGGTTTATTGTTAGTTTCTGCGGTGGTAGATGAAAAGTCAGGCATGCCCGGAACCCTTTCTGCGCTTCGGGACTGGTTGGTACAGTCAGATATGTTCTCGGAACAGGGGATAAAAGCAATTGACACGCTAATTGAAACAGCAAATCAGATATAAATTTTAAGTCAAGATCAGGATCTGTAAAGAGGCAAGCCTTAACTTTCTGGTTGTCCGATCCCTGGGAATCTGTTGGGTTTGAACAATTAGCCAAACGAAGGCAGGGATCTGCGTCATTGTGCAGTACAACCCTTCGCATAATCGCTACCATGCTCAATGCCTGCCTTAATTATAGATTGGGCAGGCATTGTTTTGATCGTTCGATTATTTTGAAGGTTGCCTTGATTTTGGTATAACACCCGGATACATTTCGAACCCTATTTTAAGGTATCGTTAAGAAATTCGCTGAAGCGTTTCCAGGATTTTGTGTCGGCCTCTTCCCGATACCGGCTGGAACCAAACACGGTGAAGGCGTGGGGCGCACCGCTGTAGGTGATCATTTCATGACGGACCTTGGTTTTTTCCAGTTCATTTGCCAGGTTGGCAAAATCATTCATTGTAATCGCTTTGTCTGCCGTTCCATGGAACACCACTACTTTTCCCTTGGTATTGTTGTAATTTTGTCCTTGTGGTGTTGCCAATCCTCCGTGAAAGGTCACGAAGCCTTTCAAGTCAGCACCGGAACGAGCTAATTCCAGAACAGCAGCACCGCCAAAACAATAGCCTGCTGCGACGGCTTTGCTCACATTTGCTCCCTTTGATTTCGCAGTTGCCAGGGCAACATTCAACAATTTCCTCATCTTTTGCCGGTCTTTGTATAATTCACCTGTGTGTGCTCTTTTATCAGCTGTTTTTGTCGGTCGCACACCCTTACCAAACAGATCAACCGCAAATACTGCATAACCCATGTCTGCCAGCATTTGGGAACGTTTTACTTCGTAGTCGGTCAATCCGTCCCAGTCATGAACCAAAAGCACCAGGGGTGCATTCTTGGATGGACTGATGTAATAGCCTTCATATTGGCTTCCGTTTGCGCTATAGGTAACCGAACTGCCTGAAGCATATAAAAAAGGTGCTGAAAAAATGAAAAAAAGAGTGAATAGTGCTTTCATTTGAATACTCCTGAGATTCTTTAATTATCGTTTATACGACCGAATCGAAGCGGTTCCCGGTCGGCCGACCAAAAGAGATAAAATTGCAAATAAGAAAGCAAACACTTCTTATAAGACAATTTTATCTCATCTGTTTTTCATCACACAACACTATTATTTTCCGTCTGTTTATCCGAGGATAAAAGAACAATGATCCGAAGGGTTTGATCAGAAAATTAGATCGTTTTGAGGGGTAAATCAGGGAGTTTTTTTATGAATTTGGTACTGACGATTTTAAATCGCAATCCATGGAGAACAGCGGCAACAGTAAGACCAAAGATGATACCGATCCACATTCCCCGGGCCTCAAGTCCAAACTTAAAACCTAATATGTATCCCATAGGCATGCCTACTCCCCAGTAAGAGATGAAATTTGCGATCATGGGAATTTTTGTGTCTTTATATCCTCTTAAAATACCCATACCCGCGACTTGAATACCATCGGAGAGTTGAAAAATGCCGGCGAACATTAAAAGCGTGGAAGCGATCTCGATCAGTTTTTGATCGTTGGTGTAAAAACTTGCTATCTGTTCTGCAAACAGGAACAACATGGCTGCCGAGCCGATATTACAGACGATATTGACAACATAACCGGAAAAGCCTGCGAATCGAGCTTCATAGTATTTCTTTTGACCGATGTACATTCCCACACTGGTTGTAATGGCAAAGGACAATCCCAGGGGGACCATAAAAATCAATGAAGCACAGTTAAGAGCGATTTGACTTCCTGCCAGAACAAGTACGCCAAATTTCCCCATCAACAAGGAAAATACGGCAAACATGCTGACTTCAAAAATCGAAGAAAATCCGCTGGGAATTCCAATCTTTAATATTTGCTGAAATAGAGACTTGTCAATTTTCAAAAAAGATTTAAACGGGTTGAAGGTGTTGAATTCCTTATGCAGAAAGGTCACTGCCGTGATACCCAAGGCACCAACCCAGGAAGCGAGAGCACTGGTCCAACCTGCCCCTTCAGCACCCAGTTCGGGAAATCCAAAATTTCCAAAAACTAGGCTGTAGTTACCAACTATATTTACACACAACATCAGCAAGCTAATCAACATAGTGACGATCGGTTTGGATATGCCAGCGTAGAAGCTTGCAAAGGCAATAAAAACAATTGTTGCAGGTAGACTAAAAGAAAAGGCAAACAAATAGTCCTTGGCCAAGGCAATAACTGCTGGTTTGAAACCAAAAAAGGGGAGAACCAGGGGGGCGATCTTGGTCAACAATATAAGTAAAAATGAAAAGGCGATACCAATGAGCATGGCATGTCTGGTAACGTCTCCTATGGTTCCTTTTTCAGAGCCCGAACCAACGAATTGCGCCGTAATTGCCTGGCTGGAACCAATAACCGCAGCTCCAAACAACAAAAATGGCATTACCATATGCTGGCTTCCTGAAACAGCTGCCAGGGCTTCTGCATTGTAATTCCCGGTCATGACGGTATCCACAAATCCCATGGACATGTTTAACAGCTGGGCAATGGTGATTGGAGCGCCGATTTTCAGAATACGGCCACATTCTTTTAAAAGAGTATACATGTTCATATAAGGTTTCATTACATCAGGAGATTGTGAGCGCCCACATCAAGACAACATCATTGATCAGTCAACAAACCTCCATTCTGTGCCTTGTCCGATCAATAGTCAATTGCGCAATATGTTTTCCTTGCTTAAGCATTGATTAAGTTTGGTTTAACTGGATTCGGAAGCAAGCCGGGCAATACTTTTGTCTGTTTTATTGCTTGACTGAAATTAGTGGTTACTGAAATAGTCACTATTATTAAGGCCATTGTTTTGAAAAGTCGGATTGGCAGTTATTGGTCCGGTTGATGGGCAACGAGTTGCCCATCCTACACTTCGATTGTTAA
>JAKSDL010000368.1 GCA_022360105.1 Pseudomonadota bacterium | reverse complement strand
TACTGCACGGGTGACTGTGTGGGAGAGTAGGACGCCGCCGGATACGCTTTCGCCAAGGCTACAGCGTACAGGTAGTGAAGCCGTCGCTAAAGCTATGGCGCACAAGACATAAAAGCCCAGCAAGACAGAGTGCCTGCTGGGCTTTTTGCGTTTTAGGGATTTAAGTCATTTTTATTTTATCTATGTCGCTAATTCAATCTATATAAGCTTGCCAGTTTAATTCTGGATCGATATGATAAAAAAATTTGGTGAAATATGGTATTTCACCGTTATTTTAATTTAACTTTTTATTTTTATTAACTTTTTTACTAATTGCCACTAATCGGAGGATTTTCGAATGGCAACAATATCTGTTAAGCATTTGTTTGATGCTGGTGCTCATTTAGGCCATAGGACGCAAAAATGGCATCCCAATATGAAAGAATACATCTATGGCGCAAATTCGGGCATTTACATTATAGATTTAAGAAAGACCCTGGAGAAATTGAAAGATGCATACGAGTATGTTCTTAATCTTTCGGCCAACGGCGGCAAAGTTCTTTTCGTCGGAACAAAATACCAGGCAAGGGATGTCGTACAGGAACAAGCAGAAAGAAGCGGCAATTTTCATGTTAACTACCGCTGGTTGGGTGGTATGTTGACCAATTTTGCTACCATCAAGCAATCGATTGCCAAACTGAAGAAACTGGAAGACATTGCAGGACCTGACAGAGACTATGTAGGCATCCTGAAAAAAGAAGGTGTACGTCTTGAAAGAGAAAGGAAAAAGCTGGAGCTAGTACTTGGTGGGATCACCGAATTACGAAAAAAGCCGGCTGCTGTATTTATTGTTGATATCAAAAAGGAATTCATCGCTGTTAACGAGGCAAAAAAACTGGGAATACCTATTATTGCGATCGTTGACACAAATTGTGATCCCAGGGGTATTGATTTCATTATACCTGGTAACGATGATTCCATTCACTGCATAGAGCTGTTTACCAGCGTGATCGCTTCTGCCTCCATCGAAGGTCGAAATATTTACGAATCAAAGATGGCCGAGATGAAAAAGGAAAAAGATAAGGCAAAAGCTGAAGCAGATAAAAAGAAAGACAAAACCAAAGCTAAAAAAACTACAGCTAAAAAAGCCGAAACCGAAGAAGTAGTTGAAGCCAAGGAATCAGAAGAAACTACCAAAGAAGTTGAAGCAGTTGTCGAAACTGAAGAATCAATAGAAGAGGATACTGCAGCAGAATAGCAGTTTGGATGTTAACTAGTACAAAAACCGGGTTACGTGCCAGTCCGGTTTAACAAAAATCATTTCTACCAAAGGAAGACCGATGAGCAATATAACCGCAGCAATGGTAAAAGAGTTACGAGAAGTGACCGGTGCTGGAATGATGGACTGCAAAAAGGCTTTGACCGAATGTAGTGGAGATTTTGAAGCAGCCAAAGAGTTTCTAAGAAAAAAAGGACAAGCCATTGCCAATAAAAAATCAAGTAGAGAAACCAAAGAGGGATCAATTTGTATCGCTGAAAATGACAATAAAGCCGCCTTGGTGAAAATTGCCTGCGAAACCGATTTTGTAGCTAAAAACGACCAATTTAAGAGTTTTATCAAAGAAATGGCAGATCAGGCTCTGGAAGTTGGTACAGAAAATTTTGCCGATAAATCAAGTTCAAAGGGAAGCATTAAGGAACAATTTGTTGAAATTATCAGTAAGCTTGGTGAAAACATTGTATATTTGGAAGGAATTGATTGGGAAGCACCTGCTAACAGCGTTATTGGAAGTTATGCGCATACTAATGCCAAAATTGGTGTTCTTGTCGAAGTAGCTGCCGATCAAGCTGCTGATAGCTCTGCACTAAAAGATATTGCTCGAAATATTTCCATGCACATTGCCGCATCCCAGGTGGAAGCCATCCAAGAGGCTGATCTGGACCCGGCTGTTGTAGAGAAGGAAAGAAAGTTTCTGATTGAACAAGCTAAAGAGTCTGGAAAACCGGAAAACATCATTGAGAAGATGGTGGAAGGTAGAATGGTTAAGTATAAAAGAGAAATCTGTCTCTTGTACCAAAACTATGTAAAAGAACCGGATAAGACTATTGAACAATATCTTGAAGCTGCTGGAAAAGAATTAGGAGCGAAGCTGACAGTCAATCGCTTTTACAAGAACCAGTTTTAATAATTCAATACAAAAGGGGATTTTTCAAATCCCCTTTTTTTTTGCCTAGAATTTATGGAAAAAAAATACAAACGATTGCTGCTAAAGTTAAGTGGAGAGTATCTTGGTGGGGAAAAAGGCGAAGGGTTTGATTTTGAAGTAATCAATGGCCTGACCAAGCAAATATGTGATATACATGACCAAGGGTATGAAGTATCAATTGTCTTAGGTGGAGGAAACTTTTTTAGAGGAACCAAAAGCATTCCAATCAACATCGACAGGGTAGCTGCCGATCATATAGGTATGATGGCAACCATGATGAATGGAGTGTGTTTGAAAGAAGCTCTGGTGTGTGCCGGTAAAAAAGCCACAGTGATGACGGGTTTGGAAGCCCCGGCGGTTGCAGCTTTTTTTAACAAAGCTGAGGCGGTCTCTCTGATTTCTAACAACCATATCCTGATATTTTCCGGAGGTACCGGAAATCCGTATTTCTCCACTGATACTGCAGCCGTACTAAGAGCGCTTGAAATAGAAGCAGATGTGGTGATTAAAGGAACAAAAGTAGACGGTGTATATGATAAAGACCCGGTTAAAGATCCTTCAGCAATCAAATATGATTCGTTGACATATGATTTGATTCTGGCCAAGGATTTGAAAGTAATGGACGGCTCAGCAATAGCCCTTTGCAGGGACAATAGCTTGCCTTTATGTGTCCTCTCTATTGCCAAGCAAACTGATCTCCTCGATTTTTTAAACGGTAAACAAGTCGGCACCTTGGCCACTGGTTGATTATACACTGAATCTGATTATAAACAGATTCAGTGTATAATACTGTTACTAAAAATAAACTCTAAATACCCTAGCATTGCTATTTGATCATTGAATCGCTACAATAGTCTCTGTGACACTCATTAGATAACCGGACTTAATAAATTGCACTTTGCAAGGAAATTATGAAAATTAAAATGGTTTTGTTTGGCATTCTATTTTTAATTTCGTATCCGCTTATTGCTATTTCAGAAGTCGTTTATTCGATAGACTTCACAAAGATGGCAGATGGTGATGCGCAGACCTGGTTTAAGGAAAACAACTACACCTTTAGATTGGATGCAGATGAGCTGAATCTGAAATTTCAAAATGGCAGATTAGTATTGTCCAATGATGGAGATGTGAACGGCCTGCTTTATAAGGAACTTGAAATTAGGGGAGCAAAACGGGTCCGGATTGAATGGGGTGTAAACAAATACCCTCCGGGGATAGATTGGGAAAACGGATTTTTTAGAGATGGAGTGATGTTACTCATGACTTTTGGAAATGAGAGTATCTCAAGCGGCAGCTTTATAATTCCCAACGTACCTTATTTCATTGCCCTGTTTCTGGGAGAGAAAGAGCAAGATGGGAAAGCTTATACCGGCAGGTTTTATAAAAAAGGAGGACGTTATATTTGTACCCCTTGCGGTGCTCCGGAGGGAAAAACCGTGGTGACTGATTTTGAATTTGATGCGAGGTTCAAAGAATTGTTTAACAAGTCTGAAGTTCCGCATATCTCAGCGATAGGTATTGAGATGGACAGCAGAGATATTGATTCATACGCGGAGGCTTTTATAAAAAAAATCGAATTCCTTTCTGAATAATAAAATTTAAGACATTCTAATTTGTTCCTCATTGTAGAGGTTTTCTATTTTTGACAGGATGTCCTCCAAGGCAGGCATAGTTTCGCTTCCAAGACTTAACTTGGGATTGACAATTTCTCGAAGGCTTGCTTCTCTCTCACCAATTGCCTTCCCTATGTCTGACAAGCTGATCCCTTCATTTCTTGATCGTAATAACCTGGCAATTTTCACTCGTAGATCATATATTTTGCCTTGATCCTTATCTTGTTTGAGGATTTGCTCTTCTGCCGGTTTAGTTTGAACATCGGTATTTTTACTCGGGATTTGTTTGTGCTTTTCAGCCACAGAATTTTGTTTGTAAGATGTTGTATATTTGTTGGCTTGTTTCGGTCTGGAGTTAAATGTTGAACCATTGGTTTTTGATGCGCTGCCGGAATCTGGTTCCAAAGCAACATTCAATGCCTTTTGATGTTTAGTCTTTGCACGAAACTGTTGGTCTCGTTTTAGTTCGGTGTTGTTATTTCTTGTTTTTGAGGGTTGCCGGTAAACCCACCCTGCCAGCCAGATACAACTTAAATTTGCCAATTGCACACCGAATCTGATCAGAATAATAATTGATATTT
Organism: Pseudomonadota bacterium; assembly: GCA_022360105.1. The sequence continues at coordinate 6,959 of JAKSDL010000368.1, read as the reverse complement.
CAAGCCACAATCCGAATGTGGATTCCTGATTAGCTAACATCTGCTTCAATTCTTCCTTAATTTTGATTTGATTGCGCACACTGAGTGCGGCATTAGTTCTTTGATTTTGCAGAACGAAAGCATTTAAGGACTTATTGTTGTCGTTAATTTGACTATGCAGAACCTTGATCACTTCTTTTTGATTATTCTGTTTCTGTACTGTAGCATATAATGGGTATGCAGTTTTGAGACTTGATCCGCACACAGTGGTAACAAACAAAAATATCAAAAGAAGTTTGAACAACACATTTATGGGATGCAGGCTTTCTCCAAGTTTGTTCTTCTTGCCGGGAATCCAAACTGCAGCCATGATTCCCATGAATACCTCATTCAAAAAAGCTGCCCAGTATCCCATAAAGGAAAGTGATGATTCTGCTTTATACAGGTCCTGGAAAAATGAACCTGACTCGATGATCATAAAAACAGAAGCAGATATGCTAATTGATAGTAAAAGAAAAATAAATAATGGTTTAGTCAATCGTTCCATATCTCACTGCCTGCATAGGTTAACCGGAAGGGGAACAGAAAAAGAACATATGTACACATTATTTATTAAAACTGATTTTTGCAAGATCTTTTTTGGGGAAAAATGTTGTCATGTTTTACCTTCTAAAACAGTAACGCCTGTGTGCTTTTAAAGTCATAAGACAGATTGGAAAAATTTCTGTTTTTTTGTTTTTTATTGATATTTCCTCCATCATTTCGTAAAATAATATCTAGCTAGTTGTTTCATAATGTACATAAAAATGCATCAATAGAGAGAAAAGAGATGGCAGATAAACCCACATTGAAAGTAGGGCACCTCAAAATCACTGATCATCTGATTTTGGGAATCACCAAAGAACATGCTTTAAACAATACCACGCCATTTGAGACGTTCAATCTTGAAACAGTTCCCTATTTGGGGTGGAATCAGGTATCTGCAGCTATGATGGCTGGTGACATTGATGTTTCCTTTGTTTTAGCGCCAACAGCAATGGATCTTTATAAGGCTGGTGTCAATATAAAACTGGTTCTTTTCGCTCACAAAACCGGTAGTGTGCTTATCAAGAATAAAGCAGCGAATATAAACAGTCTTGAAGATTTTAAAGGTAAAATGATAGCAATTCCTTACCAACTATCGGTGCATCATATGCTGCTTCATCAATTGTTAACGGAAAAAGGAATTGAACCTGGAGCCGGTAAAGATGTTGGCTTAGAGGTTATGGCTCCTTCACAAATGCCGGATGCCGTCCAATATGACGATGAAGGTGAAATTGGCGGATTTATCGTGGCAGAACCATTTGGAGCGAAAGCTATTACTGAAGGATATGGTGAACAGTTCTATCTTTCTAAAGATTTGTGGCCGAAACATCCGTGCTGTGTAGTGGTTGCTAAAAATGAGATTATTGAAAAGCATCCGGACGCGGTACAAGAACTCACCAACAGTCTTGTTAGATCAGGTAATTTTGTTCAGCAAAATATCGATGAAGCCACAACGATTGGTTCAGCTTTCTTGGGACAAAATGAGTCGGTAGTGAAGAAAGTATTAACTGAACCTGCTGATCGAGTGATGACTAGTGAACTGATGCCAGTGGTGGACGATCTTTCTATAATTCAGGATTATATGTGCGATAAGATGAATGTTTTGAAAGGAAAGATCGATTTGGATAAATTTGTTGATACAAGATTTGCAAAAGAAGCCGGTGCTGTTTAAATCAATTGCTTGTCAAACAAGGCTTTTCTTGACGGAACGAATTTATTTATTTATTTTTCAAATTAAAGATACAATTGACTGTTATGTCAATAACATTAATTTTCAGGTAAGAAACCGAGTGGGAGTGATTCATGGCAGCGAATAAAGATATGCGCATTTTAGTTGTTGACGACTTTTCTACCATGAGACGTATTGTTAAGAACATTTTAAGGCAGTTGGGTTACAACAACGTAATCGAAGCAGATGACGGTACAACGGCGTTGGCGAAAATGAAGACTGAGAAGGTGGATTTTTGCATCACAGATTGGAACATGCCAAAGATGTCCGGGCTTGAGCTGCTAAAAGAAATCAGAGGTGACGACGCTTTAAAAGACATTCCGGTGCTGATGGTAACTGCTGAAGCGTTACAAGAAAACATTATCGCCGCAATTAAGGCAGGTGTCAGCAATTATGTGGTAAAACCGTTTGATGCAGCGACTATGGCTGAAAAAATCGACAAGATTTTTAGTTAGCAACCCCTTTGAATTCTTACCTTCATTAGCAGGGCATCTATTGTATCCTCGATCAGCGAGAACCCTGATGAGTTCAGTTGTTCTTGCTGATTTGACTTTGAACGGTTCTGGAAGCCCAAAGTCGCCAGTGACTTCTGATCAATTCCTTCCTGCAGTTAGGAACGCAACAAACAATCTCTTCGATTGTTCCCTTATGTGTTTTGCTGTATGTAGACTCCAGCAATAATTTGCCAGCTCATATAGGGTTTTACAAGCTTATCTAAAAATGAGCGGTTGCCTAGGTGAGGCAGGGCTATGAACCTGTGAAATCGAAGTTGGAAGATAGATCCATTCTTGATACAAAATTCGGTGAAGCAGTTTTCACCGAGTCACAGTATCTATCCAATTGTTTTTATAGGCATAACTTCTTAAATCCCTCTTCAAATTCTTTCTCTATCCAAAGCTTTTTGAGAGACGAATCCACATGCAAGCGTTTGCAAGCATTGAATCTTTCGGACTCTGTAAAGTTGTCTTTCAGCGACATAAAAAAGTTATCAGTCAGAAAAAGTGAAGCGTAAATTCTTAGCTTTTGATATCTCAACTCAAAATCATCCGGATTCAACCAGAACCCGAAATTTACTAATCTTAAAGCATCACTGAATTGTTTTTGTCGTATCATTTTTTGTATATTTTTTACGACCGTTGCCGCTGCCTTTCTATTCTGTTTTGCCCTAATAAGTTCAACTCGAATATACTTATTAGGACGTGATTTCCACATCAGGCTGATTCGATTACCCAATTTGGAATTTAACGTAAAACTACCGTTAGATAAATTGGCTTTTGTTACGAGGTTGTCTCTTGGAGCATTTAACTGCATGAATTGTTGAGTCGTAAATTTTGGTGTGCTGCTTTTAAACTGGTAGTCACCAGATGCTGTGTTTAGGTGGATTAAATGAAATTCCTTTGGTTTGGTTTGTACCCATAAATTGACATGTGTCTTATCGCTCCAGTAAATTTCGCTGCACCATGCAAACTGGCATGCATTTGCCAGTAAAAAAGGGAGGCTTTTCCTTTCCCTGGTGGATTTGTCCACAAGTTCCAGTTGTTGCCAACAAGATACTGTTTTGTCCGTACTAACAGATTTACCGGATTCCAGAGTCTGCAATGAAATGTTCAAATCTGTAGCAATCTGTTTTAGATTGGATTGCTGATTTTGCGGGGCATCGTCTTTTGTGAAAACCTTTGTGTGAAGCCTCGAAGTAATTATATTGGTATAGTCACTGTTGATTTTAAGGTTCCCACCTACAATTTCAAAATAGTCTTCTAGTTTATAATCATAAAAAACATAGCGATTGGCATGACAATCAAACGGGGGGGTGTTTTTTTGGGTAATCGCTATGATGACTGTATGGTATTTGAAGGAGTTAAAAACTCCAAGATTTGTGGTATTCGGGTCAAGATCCTCAATCAGAAGCACTTGGTCTGCTTTTATGTAGGTGTGGAAAGCAAAGATAAGTAACAAAAAGATCAATGATTTGATTACCAGTCCTCTCCCGATTGAAAGCATAGTTTCCCTATGGTTACTGTTATAAACAAGAGTGTAAAAGGTTGATTATTTTTTTAGTTCAGACGTATCTCGTTACAATTACTTGAAATGGCCTGATTTGGCTGGAGATCAGTTGCTCAAGCTGATTGTAGAAAATACGCTTGTAAAAAACAACCGATTATAAAACGTCGACTTTTTAGGTGAAGGAATAAAGATGGCTTGCAAAGTGATTGGTCAACTGTCTTCAACACTCGTGGGGGGCATTGGATTATCAGTTCCTGTTCCATTTTCGGCTGTTTCTTCTACATGCCGGTTGATTGCGTTTTTTGGCGAGCACACACTTGTTGAAAAATCAATGGATTCTAGCATGTCTGCTGACATGACTGTCTTTGAAAAATCTACATTTGTTACATTGCAATTTTCAAATTGGCAATTGACGAACTTTACCATGCTTAATTGTGCATCCTGTAGATCGGCAAATTCGAAGTTGCAATTATAAAAAGCGATATAACGGAGCTGCGAATAGTTGAATTTGGCACCGGAAAAATTACAGCTTAAAATTCGATGGGGAGCTTCCGGCTGATCCCACTTGCTATGTGAAAAGTCGGTGCCTTGGAAACTGCAGTTTTTATATTGATGCCGATTTTTAAATGTGACGGAGACAAAATAGCTTTGATCGAAATTGGCATCCTGAACAACAGACTGCTCAAGCTCTTCCAGGGAGAATTGCTCGTCAATGAAAGTCAATCCGGTGTAATCCGGGTATTTATCGTCAAAATCACTTTGCCCAAAGTGGTTATTTTTCGAAGTGTTTGCACCAGCCATAGCGCTTGTTGACGCGTGGTCGGCAGTACTATTGTTTTGCTTCTCTTGGTTAGGATTAGAGGGGGGCAATTTGCCTTCGACGTCAGCTGGATCATCTTGTGTGTTTGGATTGTCATGTTCAAGATCATTTTCTGATTCTGAAGATTTGGAATCTGCCTGATCGTCTTGAGATCTTCTTTTCAGGGTGTTCTGTTCGATTTCAGCTTCTCTCTGTCTTTTGACATGTTCTTCATGATGTCGAACCCTGATTCTGGCGCTGAATTTACTAATTTCCTTTTCTACTTTTTGCTCAGATTCCAGATACAATTTCCTTAATACAATCAATTCTTTAATCTTTCCAGGAACAATGAATTTTTCTATTAATGATAGATTGTTAAAATAGTTTTGATAATCCTCCCAACTTATCTCTCTCTCTTTACATGCCAAGTAGTAGCTTTTTTGCTCGGCTTCAGTTTCCTGTTGGATTTGGTATAATCGCCTTTCCAGATAAAATTGCTCAGAATTGTGTTCAACAAGAGCTTTTTTTGATTTTGGTTTGGGGAGCTTTTTAAACTCGTTTAATTCACGCAGGGCGAGTTCGTATTTTGATTTGGGGAGTGTTTGAGTTTGGGGAAGAGACTTTAATAGATCAAAATCTTTCTTACGAGCAAGAAAGAGCATGTAAACAACAAGCAGGACAATTGAGATTGAAAGAAGTATGATGTTCATTTTTTCTAAACAATTACGTCCTGCCTGTGTGAATGATCGATGCTAAAAATTTATTATGGTGCGAGTACCGCACCTCCAATTCCACTTGAAAGAGAAATATATCCATCCCATTTAATATTGCGTTTTACCATCAGTTCAGCAATTTTTTTTGCTTTTTCCTTATCTTCAGGTCCTAAAGAGCCTTTGCAATATTCTATTTTGGCATAAATACGCTGTCTTTCTTTTTCCTGTCTTTCTTTTTCTTCTTCCAGCCTTTTTTGCTCAGCTTCTTTTTCAAGTCGAATTCTTTCTTCTTCCTTCCTCTTTTCTTCAGCTTCACGTTCAAGTCTTAGTTTTTCTTCTTCAGCTTCCCTCTCTTTTCTGATTCTTTCTTCTTCGGCTCGCTTTTCGGCGAGTTCTTTTTCGGAAAGCTCTTGTTCCAATCTTAGCTTTTCTTCTTCTTCCGGTGTTAATTGTTTCTTTTTAACAACCTTCTTTTTCATTACCATTTTTTTCTTAACTACCCGGCCGTCCGGAAGCGTTTTGGTGACGATCTTAACTTTGGGTTTGCCTTCCGCAGCGCCATCTCTAGTAACTCTTTTTACACCGCCTCTTGCGGGTGGTGCGGTCCTTGCCCCTCTATTAGGAGATCCGCCGTCAGGTCTGGTAGAACTTGAACTTTCTTTGCGAATTAGTCCTCTGGTCGGAGGTGCTTCGGATGAAGAAACTCGTTTTACGGGTGGTCTTCCACCCAATGTCCGAGTGGTTCGGCGTTTATTCAAATTGTCATTCATTCGATTTGATCTAATTGGGGATTGTTCAGCCATAATTAATAAACCTCCGATCTGGTATTAGCGGCTTTTTTTAAGACACTATGGTAAATGTTTGGATATTATACATTCTAATAGCGAATTTGCCATTCAGGTCATCAATGACCGGTTATGTCATTTTATAACTAGATTTTAAGGGTTTTTGCACTGATTTGTATAGTCTTGCTTGTCTACATGTCCGTCTTTTACTTATCGTGATCAGTAAAAAAATTCAAAGGAAAAATGGAACCGGATAATTAAGCCGGAGTCTAATTTTCACATAAAATGCCTGCGGTTAATTTAAAGATGAACCTGCTCATGTTTGGGAAGATAATTCTACCAGTATTGCCGAATTGGAAAGTGGAAGCCAGTGCAATGATCTATTGTTTTTTTGACCACGCGAATGCGACATTAGTTTTTTTAGCTCTTTGTCCAGTATGTTTTCGAAGTTTTCATCAGGTTGAGTGGAATCTGAATATGCCGCAGGTGATTTTGAATATGGGTTTTCCTTTTTTAAAACGTGCCGATCCGAGATCATAACAATCCTTATTGACGTGCCGAAATAGATACTCACTATATTTCTCTATCGGCAAATCAAACAGGAACTTGAGCCAGCGGGTCAGATGCAGGGAATGAAATATTTAAATCGAAATGCTAAAATGTGAAGCCTTCCTGAAACAACTCTTTGCAGACCTCAACCGCATCTGAATCATAATGAATCCCTTGATTGCTGATGATTTCGTCAAGAGCATACTGGTAGCCCAATGCCTCTCTGTAAGGACGATGTGAACTCATAGCTTCAACGACATCTGCGACAGTTAAGATTTTGGCTTCTTTTAGAATAGATTCCTCGGTGATGCCTCTTG
>JAKSDL010000476.1 GCA_022360105.1 Pseudomonadota bacterium | reverse complement strand
TTCGTTGAAGAACACCGTCAGGCATGGTCACTGAGAGAAATGTGACATATGGAATGTTAATTTGAAAATAGCACTGTCAAGCAAACCATTATGCTATGAGAAATCGAATAGTTTTCGATAAAGGAAAGGTACTCTAGGAGGGTCTAAATGTCAATTCCCCGCAAAGACAGGGAATTGACGATATGATTATCTGCAGTGAACACAAATTTTGAAGGTATCTTCCGGTAGGTCAAACGATTTTTGTAAATGTTCCAATTGCTTAACCGGTGCGAAATCGCGTCCGCAGCTTTCGCACTTCTGCATTTCAAAATCGGTATTCCAGATGGTTCTGACACCGTTTTTCTCGGTATATTGAATAAAATCTACCGGGCAAACGTATGCACAAGAACCACAGGCAATACAATCTGGTGGAGCTTCATCAAAAGGAGTCGCGATCATTTTATCCACACCACGGTTTTTGTAACCGATAGCGTTGACACCAACAACCTCTTGACACGTTCTGATACACATTCCACACAAGATACATCCTCTAATATCCTTATCAAATCTGCTTTGGTCGACACCATGTCGTTCAGCGATTTTTCGGATGGTTGGATGTTTGGCATTACGAACCAAAAGCAATTCAATCACCATTTGCCTTACGCGTTCAACGCTTTCTGCATTAGTGTCAACTTCCAATCCTTCAGCTACTTCATAGATACAGGAAGCGACTTGTCTGATGCGTTTTCCATGTTTTATTTCGACAACACACAGTCGGCAGGCGCCATAAGGCTTTAGCTCAGCATTATGACAAAGATGCGGAATATATATATTGGCACTTTGTGCTGCTTCCAAGATCGTTGTCCCTGCTGGAGCTTCTATCGACCTTCCGTCTATTGTCAGACTTACTTTTTCCGGCATGTTCATCTCTCGTTAATGTAGTTCCAAATATATGTTATTCCACAATGACTGCGTCAAATTTACAGACTTCGTAGCAAGCACCGCACTGGATACATTTTTCCTGATCCAGGATGTGTACTTCCTTCTTCTCACCTGTAATTGCGTTAGTCGGACAAGGCTTGATACAAAGTTTACATCCTGTACAGGCTTCTTCGTCGATCAGGAATGTGATCAGCGATTTACAAACACCTGCTGGACATTTGTGATCCTTAATGTGGGCTTCGTATTCATCTCTGAAATATCGAATAGTACTTAGAACGGGTGCAGGAGCCGAACCACCTAAAGCACACAAGGAGCCATCAGCAATTCCTTGACCCAACCATTCCAATGTATCAATATCTTCTTCTTTTCCTTCACCGGCACAAATCCGATCAAGAATCAGTCTCATTTGATGAACACCTTCTCGACATGGTGTACATTTTCCGCATGATTCGTCTTCCAGGAACTGGGTAAAGTATCGTGCGATATCAACCATGCAGGTTCGATCATCCATGACAATCAAACCACCCGATCCCATCATGGATCCGAGTTTTGTCAACTCATCAAAATCAACAGGAACATCGAGATACTGCTCAGGAATACATCCACCGGAAGGTCCACCAGTTTGAACCGCCTTGAATTTTCTTCCTTTGGGGATTCCACCACCAATTTCATAAACAATTTCTCTTAAGGTGATTCCCATGGGAACTTCAACCAAACCGGTATTATTAATCTTTCCAGTCAAGGCAAAAATCTTAGTTCCCTTACTATTTTCAGTTCCGATCGTCTGGTACCACTTGGCACCTCGGTTTATAATCAGCGGAACGTTAGCCCAGGTTTCGACATTGTTCAAACAGGTAGGTTTGTCGTAAAGACCACGGTCTGTCGCATGAATATACTTGGCACGAGGAATACCTGCTCGACCTTCAATGGAAGCAAACAGCGCTGAAGATTCACCACATACAAACGCTCCACCACCTCGGTTGATTTGGATATCAAAATCAAATCCGCTTCCCAGGATATTTTTACCTAATAGTCCAAGTTCTCGAGCCTGCTCAATAGCAATTTCAGTATTAGTCACAGCCAATGGATACTCATGTCTTACATAAATATAACCATGGTTTGATCCCATTCCATAAGCACCGATGATCATTCCTTCCAGAACCGCATGCGGGTTACCTTCCAGAATACTTCGATCCATGTATGCACCAGGATCTCCCTCATCCGCGTTACAGATTACATATTTTGGATCACCTACCGCTTTTTTCACAGAATCCCATTTCCAACCCGCTGGAAAACCTCCACCACCTCTTCCTCGAAGATTGGCTTCAATCACCTCATCAATGATGCCTTGAGGTTTAAATTCAGTAAGGGATTTTGCAAGAGCAGCATAACCTTCATTACCAATGTAATCCAGAATTTTGGTTGGATCGATCAGCTGGTTCATGGCCAGGATATAGCGTTGCTGTTTTTTGTAGAACTCAACTTCCTGCTCTTTGACAATCTTTTCAGATGTTTGCGGGTCGACATATAATAAGCGCTCAATTATCTCACCGTTGAGAACGGTTTTTTCGATAATTTCCGGTGCGTCCTTTAAGCCGACCTTTTGATAATAAATATTGTCAGGACTGATCAAAATCATCGGTCCTCTTTCACAAAATCCATGACAACCGGAAGCCCTTACTTCCATGACATCATGTAACTTTTGCTTTTCAATTTCCTCTTCAAACCCATCAATCAGTTTTTGTGTTCCATAAGCCAGACAACCACTACCGGCACAAATAATGATGCGGGTCTTTTTTGGATTTATCGCTTCCGTTGTTTTCTTTTGGAAGTCAAAAAACTCTTGGGGTGTGTTTAATTTTTCCATTATTCATTCCCTTCTTTGCCAAGCTTTTTCAGGAGTTTATCCGTTTTTGCGATGGTCATTTTACCATGGTAATCGCCGTTGACTACCAATACCGGACCTAACGCGCAAGCTCCCACACAATTTACTGTTTCGAAAGTGTACTTCAAGTCTTCAGTTGTTTCGCCCGCCTTCATATCCAACGTTCGCTCAATGTTATCGGTAATCTGAGGTACACCACGCACGTGGCAAGCTGTTCCCTGGCACAAAGCGAGTTGATATTTTCCACGAGGCTCCAAACTAAATGCTGTGTAAAATGTCGCAACCTCATAAATCTGGGCGATCGAAACTTTCAAAAACTGACTGACATAGTCCAACGCTTCTCTTGGCAAATAGTTCAGTTCTTTTTGAACATCCTGGAGCACTGGAACCAAAAACCCTTTATCAGAGTCGTACTTTTCAACGATTGATTTTATTGTATTTTCCATATCGCAAACCTATAAGACGGTTCTTTTTGTAAGTCGTTCGTATTCAGCAGTTACAGTTTTCTGAAATTCTTCCCTTTGAGCTGGAGATAAACCTCTGAATCGACCTTGTGGCTTCAGATATTCTTCTACAGGTCTCAGTTCCAAATCAGGATATGTCATCTTGTATCTGCCGTTGATAACTTCATAAAGCGGAAAAACACCTGTTTCAACCGCTAACCTTCCTATCCAGATCGCTTTTTCGCTGGCTATTCTCCAACCAGTTGGACAAACAGAAAGGATATGAACATAAGCAGGCCCCTTGGTTGCGGCTGCTCTTTTGACTTTCTCGATTAAATCCAATGGGTAACTGGCACAGGCTGTTGCAACATATGGAATATTGTGTGCCACCATAATTTTCGGCATATCTTTTTTCCCTGAGAACTCTTCTCCGGGATTGATCTTACCGCCTGGTGTGGTGGTTGTGGTAGCCCCTACAGGTGTTGCAGATGATCGTTGGATACCAGTATTCATGTAGGCTTCGTTGTCGTAACAAACATAGACCATATCATGCCCCCGTTCCATTGCTCCTGAAAGAGCCTGGAATCCAATATCAAGCGTGGCACCGTCTCCACCCATGCCTAAGAAAACAGTTTCTTTTTCGGGCAGTTTTCCCTTGCGAACCAGTGCTTTAAAACCTGCTTCAAGCCCTGAAGCTACAGCGCCTGCATTTTCAAATGCTACGTGAATCCAGGGAACGCCCCAGCTGGTATGAGGATATGCAGATGAAACTACTTCCATACATCCGGTAGCCGCAGCTACAACGACATTTTCACCTAAAGCTTTAGCAACGAGTCTGACAGCCAAAGCCTCAGCACAACCCTGACAAGATTTATGTCCAGGGGTAAAAAATTCTTTTTCGTTTACAAGACGCGAGGCGTAAACGTTTAATGGCTCCATCATTCTCTGACTCCGTGATAAACATATTCAGATTGGTTGACAGAATCGTTGGCTCTGCTTTTCGATTCTTCATAGATCTTGATAAAATCATCCTGGGTTACATCTCTTCCAGCCAATCCGCAAACATAATTAGTGATCACTGGACGATTCTCTGTGTGATACAATGCGGATCTGATCTCGGAAGCAACTGGTCCACCCGGTCCACCAAATGAAACAGCACGATCGATAACGATCAGTTGCTTAACACCTTTCACTGTTTCAACCAGTTCTTCCAGTGGAAACGGTCTCCAAAGTCTTAATTTCATCAATCCAACCGATTCACCTTTTTCCTTGAGTTCATCTATAGCCAGGGATGCAATTCCACCCAAGCTTCCCATGGTCAGGATTAA
>JAKSDL010000680.1 GCA_022360105.1 Pseudomonadota bacterium | reverse complement strand
GCTGAACACCGAAAACAGGTTGGTACTGATTGGACGATTGACTGAATGGTGTAAGAAACACATCACCTAAATCAGAAATTCCGGATCCGATAAGGACGATACGATCCTTAAAAAGGGACTCGGGAGCAAGAAAGGTTTCTTCAACATTCAGAATTGGAAAAGCAGTGGTTTCCTTGTTGAGCAAGGCATTTTTTTCATCATAGTTGAACCGAACCCAGCACGGTTTTGATTCCGAACACAGCTCACTTTCACTGGAAAAGGAGCGGTCTGTATATGTTTGATAAATTAAATGATTAAACGTATCAGATTCATCTGTTCGATCGAATCTAAACCAGCGCGCAAGGTCTCCGCTCCCTAATTTAACCTGGGCGTACCCTGCCGGAGTAACCGCTGAAAAATAACTATCGACCCGGTTTAATTCGGCCTGATTTTCATGTTCTCTCTGATCCGGGTGGATATCAGCCAAAACGACTCGATTCCCTGCTTTGCTTAAAGAGCTCCTTAAGCGCCGGTCTTCGGAATGATGATATTGCCGATCCAGTAAAACATCCAAGCCAATGACCTTGGCCTGATTCAAAACCAAAAAGTCTATCAGATCTGCAAGGAGTAAACGGGGAATAGGCGACCGGTAACCATAAGTCATCGTACCTTTTTCATCCAGCAAAATTAAGGTAATGGGATTAGTTTTGTCGCGAGACTCCGGCTTGTTCAACAGCATTAAATAATCGGATGCAGATTCTTCCCAGGAGGTGATCAGTTTTTTAAGCGGTGTGCCGTACCACAGAAAAACAACCAGTCCGGATATCAGGAAAGGCAGGAAAAAAGAATGAACCAGGATTTGATGTTTACTGCGCGGGATGTTAACCATGAAACGCCGGCTTAACGGTGTTTGAAGTGCTGAATGAAAAAGGTATGACAATCTGCCGGGGGGTCAATGTTGTGATTGTCCATGGGTAACGGTATGTGGTTTTTTATGACTTGTTCCACGAGCCTGCGCTGATTCTGTAAACTGTTTTTGTCCAAGATGGGTTCATGGCAGGACCAACCCCAGATGATCTCATCCCCTTTCTTTTGATCTACTTTGTAAGCCCTGTGAGGAGCAGGCAATATGAGTCCGACACTTGGATTCACCCTGGCTGTTAAGCCAAACTCACCGGCCGAATAAGAAGCCGTTTCATCAAAACCGGGGAATAAAATCACGGTTTCGGGACTTTGTTTCAAAGAATAACTACTTAAAAAAAGATACAGATAGCTTTCCAATTCAGAATGATAGGCGAATTGAAGTCGATCATTGAATTGAATGGGAATTGTCTTTTTGGAGCCTGTTACCTGTTCGCTATTGAGAATGATTTCCCAAGTCACCTTGCCATTTATGTCTTTGGCCAGACTTTGTTTGAGACAGGCATAGATTGGATTGTCGGGATAAATCTTTGTTAATAAAGCAGATAATGATAAGATACGATTTTTATAATTCAGTTCCTCAAACAAAGCCATTAACTCAAACAGTTTTTCCAAATCTATCTGCCGGGGATCTTTCCGGGTGAGAAGGTTGATCCATTCCAGGTAAGCTTGGTCCAGGTCCCGGACTGATGGGATTTTCCGCCGTTCCTTTGTGCTGAATAGAATTTTTAAGGTTTCCAGAAAGCCGGACTCATTGGAACGATTTGTCAAAAGTTTTGAATAGTAGACTTGCCCTGCCCCGGTCAGTTTAATCATCTGCCCGCTTTCAGTTAAGATTTTGATTTTTGAATCGGGCCGTAAATTAAAAACCGAACTTCTCATGAGTTCCGATCCGGCTTTCAACTGTTTCCAGGTTTGTCCCTTTTCATTTCGCTCATACACCTCTCCCCGGATACTGATCACAACACCGGCAGTTGGCTGGGTTGGTTCAGCAAAAACAAAACAGGGGAGCAGGATGATTAGCAGCCCTGCCCAAAGGAGGACCAGCCGGTTTTTATAATCTGAAAACAGGTCCATTGTAATCTCTAAAACCGGTAATTTACGTAAAGTCCGGGGCGCATATCCGGTCCTATGGCACTAAATCTTAACCTGGACTCAGGAATTGAATGCATGACTTGCCGGTTATCGTCACTTTCGGAAAAGAAAAGATAAGCACCCCAACCGATGGATAAAAGGGTCAAGGCATATGTTACATTCCGATCTTTCTCAACCTGATCCATTTCCGATTGATTGTCGGAATACTCGTCGTTTATCTTGGCCAGTTCTTGCGAACTCTTACCAACGGTATTCAGGCTTTTTAGTTCTTCATTACGATCAGCCAGTTCATTGTACTGATTTGTGTATTCCCAGGTTAGCCAGCCAAATCCGATTGCCGACGTAAGAGCAGCAATTTTCCAATTGAAGCCGGAATTTGTCGATGATTCGTCGGGAAAAACGGGGTTATAATCCACTATCTCACTAATTTTGCCTTCTATCAGATAGGTTTTTCCATGGCCTACTGCCGGATCGGTTTTGACTTTGAATATAAATTCTCCCTTGTCCAAATGAGGATTCCGAAGTTTGCCATATTGGGGATGCTGGGTATTTTTAGAATATAGTTCAACCGTATGTGACAAGTGCTCGCCGAGTTCCGAACCCGTAACATTACCATCCCGGTTAAGATCTGCTTCGCCATTCAGTCCGGCCAGAAACTGCTTCCTGAATATGCTTTCATCCGGAACCGTCTCATCGGCACTGCCTGATGTGATGAATTGCCGGACCGGTTGATCGAACACGTCACTGATCGGCAAATGATTCGACCGGGGAATGGAAAAAATGGAACCGGAAAAACAACTGTCAAAAAGAAAAATGGCATGGTTTGCCTGAATTCGCTTGGCGTAGACCTCTATTTGCTGCATATCCAGGGCGGTTTTTAAAAAACCGGGTTTATTCTGACGGGGATTCGGAGCATTGACGGGAACCAGGTATCCCATTGCCTCGCCATAGGCCTGTTTTTCAGAATGACCATGCCCGGCGTAGTAGATAAGTATACGATTGTACTTGTTGACACCAAAGCGATTGATAAAATCGTCAAAAGCATCTTTCAATTGGCGGTCGTCCGGATTTTTGAGGATGAACACCTGAAATCCCCTTTTTTCAAGCTCGCCACGAACGGCATTCAGATCACGATTGGTTCCCTTTAGTTTCGGCCAGCCATTTTTATAATCATCTATGCCAATCAACAAGGCATAACTGTTTTTGTAGTAACCGATTGCCTTGCCTGCCATGTCGGATATTTCTACAGGAGCAACAGGAACCGTCTCTTTTTGAAAGCCCCGTTCTTGTCCTATTGATATAAGCGGGAATAGAAATAGCCAAACAATAACAATGCTATATGAAAAACGGGTCTTTTTTTCCATCGTGTATCTATTCAAAGGCAATTGGCGGTATGGTCGAAGGATCCTTGATCGTCGTTGTATGGTTTTGTCCAAGTTGACCGTTCAGGTTCCTTCCCCAGCATTTGATATTGCTATCATTTAAGACGGCACAGGTGTATTGATCCCCTGCTTCAACTGAAACGGCATGCAATCCGTCTCCCAGGTTGACACAGGAAAGCGCTTCGATCTCCCCGGGGAGAACTCCCTTTGATTGATAGTCTCCATAGCCAAGTCTGCCATACCAACCGTAACCCCAGCATTTCAGACAATTGTTATCCAAAATGGCGCAAACATGGTTGGTGCCGGCTGAAATCCGGATTGCCGGGCGATTCAGCTTAACAGCCGGGATCAGATCGGTTCTCTTGTTGTCAGCAAGGCTATCGCCACGGGTCAGGGTATCTCCCTGCCCTAATTGCCCGTTGTTGTTAGAACCCCAGCAAACGACATTGTTACCATCTTTCAGTTGATTGAGGATGGCGCAGGTAAACGATTCTTTGGCCGAAACCTGTTTAACGCTGTATCCGGTCCCCAGGTCTACATCGGGCAGTTGATACATGTACCAATCATAAATTCCGCCTCGTCCCCAGTTCTGATTATCGTTATTACCAAGTTGACCGTCGCTGTTGGAACCCCAGCACTTGATCTGGTTATTATTCATAACGGCGCAGGAATGGCCGGAACCTTTGGTAATCTGTTTGGCGGTTTTATTATTTTCAAAATTGATTGGGTCGATTTCGTTGAAAAGCGGTGAGCCATTATTAGGGACATTCATGTACCCATAAAGGTTATCGTGTCCCAAGTCTTCGCCAGTCTCTCCCCAGCAAAAAATCGATCCTTCATCGTTTAAGACACAGGCATTTTGGTTGTTTAACGCCAGCTGAATGGCATTTCCGCTTTTTAAGGTCAGGGGGGCTAAAGCTGAAATCGTCTCTGTAGAAAAATCTCCATAATGTCCGATGTTCACTCCCAAGGCACCACTGGAGCTTCTCCCCCAACACTTTATCTTGCCGCTGTTGAGATAGGCACAGGTGTGTTCTAGTCCGGCAATAGTATTGAGGGGGAATTCTCCCGAGTCAAATGAAATCGCCGGCAGGGTCGGTATAGGGGCCAGGTCAGTACCATAGCGATTTTTATTGCCTTGACCCAATTGTCCGTAATTGTTGGCTCCCCAACATTTTGCCGTGTCATCGGGGAACGTGGCACAAACGTGTTGCTTACCTGCTGAGATTTTTGTCATCTTTGCCAGCGTGGTAAAGCCATTGGTGGATGTGTAGGCAGCAGCCAATGCATTACCTTTACTGTCTTTTACTGCTGTCAATACCCTTATCTTATAGGTGGAGGCATTTTCCAGGCTGTCTTCAGGGGTAAAGGTAAATTACAG
>JAKSDL010000130.1 GCA_022360105.1 Pseudomonadota bacterium | reverse complement strand
TGTAACCTTAATTGGCAGACCGAACGTTGGGAAGTCTACCTTATTAAACAGCCTTATCGGTCAACAGATTTCGATTACTGCCGACAAACCCCAAACGACGAGAAACAACATCAGAGGGATTATCAACGAGTCGGATTATCCGGCTATTGTACTTGATACCCCCGGTATTCATTTACCAAGAAACGAACTTCACAAACGGATTGTCGGATACGCCCTGCAAACGATTAAGGAATCTGATTTGATCTTCTTCATTACTGAGCCTCTTTCAAGCAAGCAAGAGGAGATTGATAAAGGGGATGAAGAGATTTTGAAACAATTCGACGGGAATCTTAACAACGCAGTCCTTGTCATTAACAAAATAGATCTTGCCAAACCGGAAGATGTTTTGAGAACGATAGCTTTATTTAATAAGCGACTTTCGTTCCTGGAAACAGTACCGATCAGCGCCCTGAAACGCAAGGGAACAGAAACCCTGGTTTCCTTTTTCCCAAAGTATCTGCCGGAAGGAGTTCCTTACTTCGATCAGGACCAACTGACAGATACTCCGGAAAGAGTCATTGTGGGTGAGTTCGTTCGTGAGCAGATCATGAGAAATTGTTTCCAGGAAGTTCCTTACGGAGTGGCTGTTGTAGTTGACGCTTTTAAAGAGGGAAAAGAAAAGATAAAAATATTTGCCACTATTTTCGTGGAGAGAGAGTCCCACAAACGGATAATCATAGGAAAGCAGGGAAGTATGCTCAAAAAGCTTGGGCAGTATTCCAGGCAAAAAATCGAAAGACTGCTGGGAACAGGTGTTTACCTGTCCCTGCATGTCAAAGTGGCAAAAAACTGGATTAACAATCCCGGAAAACTGAACGAATTCGGATATTCCAAGTAGAAAATGATTATTGAGTCGGTGGAGTTTGCGGCTGCTGTTGAACTCGAATGCAGCGTCCGACGGACCCAGTTTGACAGATTGATCCATCAATCCACAGCGCCCCGGTAAAATTTGCCCCTGCTATTTTAGCTCCTCCAAGGTTTGCACCAAACAGGGTCGCTCTTATGAACGTCGCACCAATAAGGTTTGCATTTCTTAAATCAGCGTTTGCCAAATCCATCCCGGAGAGTTTGGCATAGGCCAAATAGCATCCCTTACACCTATTTGTGCGCAGCAATGTGTTTCTGTTTCTTTCCACATCAAACTCGTTGAGGGCGGATAGACGACTTGCCCTGGTAAATCCCATTGCTGCCATCGAACACAAACAGCTGATAATCAGCAGGAATATCATTGTTTTTTTGAGCATTCTTTACCTCAAGATCCTTTCTTATTTACAGTTATGGTGACGTTCGATAATTCAATGCGAAATCTGTTCAAAAGTTTCAGATTTTACCAAAAATCAGGTTTTAGTTTTTTCAAGCTTGGCAAGCAAACTATTAAGAATAGCAGAATTGATACGTTTTTCAGGGTTTTGTGCTTTCTCTTTGCCGGATTGAATTACACTGTATTTTGGTAGTGGATTTTTGAGGCTGTTCAACTCCAGAAGCGATTTGATCACTTCCGGTTGCAAGTTAAAATTCTGATGCTGTTTTGGCGATGCGATTTTCAAAACTAATAAGGTATTCAAGCTTTTATTATCAACGCTTAAATCCAGTACATCATCGATAGAGATAAGTTTATTTAAAAACACTATTTTACATGTGAACAGATCCGGAACCTGACTATTCAATTCCGCTTTCATGTTATCTACTTTTTGTTGAAACTCCCTTTCTTCACCATCATCCAATAATAGTTTAACGGAGGTTTCAATATCTGTTTTTTCGAGCGACTGAATCATCAGGATTTTTTCTTTGATTGGCAGATCAAGGATATTAAAAATATTTTTATAAAACGGTTCCAATTCCCTGGTAAAGTTTGTCTGAATGTGTTTGGCAACAAATGCAGGAAATCCCTGGGGAAACCCGTCTTCAGGCTTGACTTTAAGGATTAATTTCCAAAGATGCCTGGGAATCTCACCAACATTTGACGATTTTTCTTTTGAGATTTGATCAAATAAGATATTCAGCCTTTGCTTTTGCGCCTGTAAATTTTGATCGGAGTCTTTTTTAATTATTTCAATTCTCTCCTCAATGCCCTTTTCAAATTTGTTAATGTCATCAGCAATTACGTTAACCGTCCCACTTTGCTTCAGCCGGTCCATTTTACTTTTGCGCTTTTTTAATTCTCGAAGTTTTTTTTCCGCCTTTTTTCTTATCTCCGCAATTCGTTTAGCTTCCAACTCCTGATCGTTCGCTACTCGCTCCTTAAAACGCTCCATAATCTTGTATCGAGCTTGTCTTTTTGCTTCAGTGCAATTGATCATGGTTGTCATGATGTTCATCAAAACAAATTGCCTAACCGGTAGCTGCGATAATTCACTCTCGAATTGGACAATAGCTTCAGGGTCTTCAAATTTTGCCTCAGCACGTTTATCATCTTCAACCTGGGCGATATCCGAGTCTTTCTGTTTTGCTTCAAATTGTGTGAATTTTTCCTTAAGCTTCTGAATTTTCTTATCCAATTGCAGCTCATCATCCAACAGCTTTGTTTTTTGCTCCTCAATCTCTATTTTTTCTTCTTTTCCCAACGACTCTGAATCATCATCTTTTTGTTTGATTGCGGCTTTTCTGGCGGTCAGCTCCTTTTTTTCCTGAAGCAATAGTTCTTTTTCTTTCGTTAGTTGCTTTTTCTCTTCAATTAAAGCCGGATCTTCTTTCTTTTCTTTAACTTGTGCTTCTTCCGGTTTTTGTTCGTTTGTTTCAACGACTGGAGGACGATCAATGTTCAGGATATAATGCTTAGCAAATGTACTCCATTCCGAGTCTTCACCGGGAGTATCTTCCAGTTCATATGTTAGGGTAGTCTGATCCAGCAGCGGCAGGTTATAGGTAAACGTTTCAAAGTTACCCATTTGGGTTTTAATGTTCTTTTTCAGAGGCTCTTTCAGCTTTTCCTTTGCCAATCGTTGGAATGGCACTCTGAAAGCACGTTTGGTTCTGTCGGTTTCAAAAGAGCCCAAAAATACATTTCGGTTTTCGATGGCTTTGGCCATTACGGGCTGGAAAATTGTCGTCAGATATCGAATGGCATCGGTTGAGACTGTCGAGATAACCAAAGTCAGATAGTACCTGAACAGAAATTGTTCAATGGAAAGGTAAATAAAATTATACCAATAGAGCGTGTGTAGCTGGGAATCAAAACTTTCAATTCCCATGGCATCGTCAAAAGCATCCTGATCTGTTGCCACATCCTTGGATAAGGACGCTTTCCCAAATTTAAACGGTTCGTAAGCCTCGACAAATTTTTCCAGATCTGACTTCAGTGGTTCCAACTCCGAAACAATTTCCTGATAGGATGACGCGTTTGTGATCCGCCGCAGATACAGATTCAGTTTATAACGATCCCAATTGGCTGGATCTGCATAATAGCCTGCAACCTTGAAAAACAATTTGGCTGCCAACCCCTCAGTATGGCGTTGTGTAGCGGCACCTTTAGCTCTAAGCTGGACAACAGGCAGAAGAAATTTTATTGGCGTCCAGGAGATGATTACTGCATCATGAGTCGAGTTTAATGACATGATCTCATCGCCGGCCTCGTCTTCGTGAAGCTCGGGAAATTCGGTTTTCAATCCTGTGTAGGCTTTGATATCCTTTAAGGATTCAAGATAAACCAATCGATACAATTTTCTGGCGTTTCTTGTCGTAAAACGCAATGCCGCCCGAGTGGCTTTCATTTGCTCCATCAGGGACTTTTCCCTAAAAATGGCAAGCCCCTGATCTCCCCGTTTAATTTTTCGAAAATATATCCACTTCGATCCCAATTTCTGATGCGCTATCAGCTTCAGAATATAAACTTTATTTTCAGGTGTTTGCAGGGATAGTGGTTTTATCGACGGTTTACCCAGCATAAAAAATATATTCGTATTTTACACAAACAAGTGGCACATAAGATGGCCTTTATTAATAGACTGAGATTACTAAGCACCTATTATACCTTTTTTTATCGTCAGATGTAAAATAAGCAAGGGAGAATCCATAAAATCCTGTTCACTGCAGCTCCTAATTTGATATAGTAGATTCAATTGCCAGATGCTTGATTTGATGTTTTTTTGCTTGCTTTCGTTCAATCTTTTAAATAAATACTATTTTAAATAGCGCTTATGCTGACGAAGGTTTAGCAAAATTCTTTTTTACCCGGGTTGTTCCGAATAATCTGCCTAAACCGGAATACAGGTCTTATGGAGCTTTTAAAATTGTTTTCAAGATCGAACCATAATGGTTGCGTTTTATTTATATTCAGCCTTTTATTGCTGGGATTTATTCCCGTTCTTTATGCAGAGGAGCAATATCAAAACAGAATTATCACCTATTACAGCGATGATAACATTGTATTAAAAGAAATCAGGACCTATCCGAAGGCCAGGGCTCTTAAACTCGGACACTATAAAACAATAACCCACTTTAACGAAAAAGAGAAAAGGATCAAGCTGGAACGCTTTTTCACAAAATCTTATGCCAGGAAAAAAGGATTTATCCAAGACACCATTTTTTATGATGATAAAGGAAAACCAACTCATATTGAGCATAGATATACAGAAAAAGCAGCGGCTAAACTAGGCGTGGATAGGACCATAGAATACCTAGGGACAGAAAAAAGAAAATCAACCACTTCAAGGATTGAACAATATAGCTCCGCAGAAGAATTAAAACTGACAGGAGAATACAAGAAGATTAAGCATTTCAAGCCAAACGGCCGACTCTACAAAGAGGAGATGTTTTTCCTTGTCGATGATGCAAAGCCTGACGAGTTAATGAGAGAGGTATTAAATTATAATGATCGCGGTAACCTGATCCGCAAAGAGAGATTCTATCCGGATGCTGAAACCAATCCTCTTGGTTACTATCAATCAGTGTTTATGTACGACAACAAAGGAAGAAAAAAAAGAGAGGAATGGCTTTTAACAAAGAGCCTGGTCGCCCAGCAAGGAATTAAAAAACAGGTTTACTTATACAACAACCAGGGAACTGTTTTCTCGCAAGAGGCTTATTATGCAGAGGATAGACCCTTTAATGAACGCTATACCAAAGTCGCGTATTTTTTCGATTCAAAAGGGAAGAAAAAAAAGGAGGAGCGGTTTTTTAACAACAAAATCTTACAAAGAACCGGTTTAAAAAAACAGACAATTAGTTTTAACACTGAAGGGAAGCAGCAAAAAATCGATACCTATGATCAGAATAACAAACTGGTCAAATCCACTGTTCTTTAGGTTAAACGGCGGGTGAACTACCGATAAGTAACTGTACCTATCCAGTTCTTTTTCCTTCTGGACAATCTTTCGTCTACCGTTTCCTCATCATAGCTCATCACTTTGGCGTGCCGACTAAAGTGTTCTGCTTCTTCCAGAGTATTTATATTTACAATGCCAAATAAATTTCCGTCGATTTCGGATGTCGCCAAAGGAATGCTGCCACATATAGCGCAAACTTTAAATTGGGCGGTTTTAGTGCCGAACTCATAAGTCGACGTTTGAGATTCATCCCCAATGTTTATTGAAAGCTCTCCATTTGGATCTGAAACATAACGAGTTCCTGACTTTGTGCAATAAGAGCAATCACACCGGCGTATTGCGAACTCTGAAATCTTCAATGCAGTTTTAAATTCATATTGAATATTGCCGCAATGACAATTTCCTATAAATATTTTAATTTCGCTCATCTTTAATTTAGTGTTTACCCACTGTTAACAACGTTTTGGGATTTATCCTACAGATGAGGATTCCAAAACAACCAGTTTCATTCCTCATCTTCCTCGTCTGCCCCTTCATCAAAAACCATGGTGGTGCCATCAATATTGATTAAATCGCCCGGCTCCAATACTTTGGTTGTGACAAGCTGATTATTGACTAACATCTTTCCTTTTCCTTCCAGGGCATATTTTTTTGAAGAAGGGTCAAAAACAATGGTTGCATGGTTTTCTTCTACTGTCGGTAATCCTGCTATTGTCATGTCCGCATTGGGTGAACTGCCGATAATTGTTTCCTCGCCCCCCAAAGTTACGACCTGGGTAGAAAGCTTGCCGGCACCGGCATTTAGCACTTCAATGGAAGGGCTGCGATGTTGTTTTTCAAATTTCAAACGAGAAATCCACCAGAGTAGAGCTCCGGCAACGGCGATAGCCATTAGAAAAACAGCATTGAATGATTCGGACGGTTGGCCAAACACCGTGCTGGAAAAATAGGTTCTGGAAACAGTATCACTGGCGGAACCCTGCTTGTATTTCACCTGTACAAATTTACGATCGGCAGGGTCCATTGTAGCCCGGTAGGTGGTGATATATTCCCTTTGTACCTGATTCATGATTTTAGAATACACCTGGTCAAGCTGTCTTGCGCTGTGGGCATCGAACGTTACACCACCTGATTGTTTAGCGATTGTTTTCAAATGCCTGTCTTTTTTATCAGATCTCTTTCCAAAATTGATGACATAAAGGGAAATACCTTCCAATTGTAGTTTCTCCAAAGGAGTTGTATGGGGGGTAAATTTTGCTCCAAATTGCTCGTTGATCTTGTTTGTGTGCGGGTAAGCCGGATTGTTAACCCCATCCGAAAGAATGATCACAGCCTTTCTGCCTTTGGTTATCCCCAGTTCTTCGATGGCCAGGGAGAGACTTGC
>JAKSDL010000314.1 GCA_022360105.1 Pseudomonadota bacterium | reverse complement strand
GTTATGGGGATAGTAAGGTGTTTTTATACTTTTGTAAAAGTTTTTTTGGAGAGAGTTTTCAGAATACCCTTTGAGCATCGAGACTTTTGTATTTTCAAGTGGTTGTTTTTGCTTTTTTTAACCTATGATCGAATCCGGGGCCCACTACTCCCGTTTGAAATCTGATCGCTGAACCCAAACGGAAAAAGGAGGTTAAGTCTTTTTTTAAGCGGACCGGTACGTTTTTATTGCTCAACGCTTGTAACCATAGGCAATGCTTAACTTATCCATGCGTTTACGCAAGGTGCTGGGATGGATCTTCAACAGTTCAGCTGCACCGCCGGGACCGTGTATTTTACCCCGGCTCAGGGACAGTGCTTTTTTGATGTGTGCCGCCATGGCCTCGTCTAAGGGCTGCAATGGCGTAGTGTCATCAACAAACTCTTCCGTCTTGACGGTTTGAGTTTGCAAATGCTTCTGCAACACTTCCTTCACCTGTTTTTCAACAAGACGTTCAAGGTAACCTGACCCGTTATCCGTATTGAGGTACCAACTTGGGTCTTGTGGCAGGTATTTCTCTAAATTTAACGACCCTTCCGGAGAAAGAATTACCGCCCGCTCAAGCAGGTTTTGCAATTCTCTGACATTCCCCGGCCAGGTGTAAGCTTTCAACTTTTCCATCGTATTCCGGGAAAGTCGGGGTGTCTGGGAGAGGCTTAGTTCTTTGGCTAGTTTTTTCAGAAAGTGGTCGATCAAGACCGGCAAATCTTCGGTTCTTTCCCGCAGCGGAGGGATTGTCATGGGGAATGCGCTGAGGCGGTAGTAAAGATCCTCTCTGAATGTTCCCTTTTGCAGCATGGTTTTAAGGGGTTTGTGCGTGGCAGCGATGATTCTGACATCAACCGGAATCGGGTTGCTACTGCCTAACCTTTCAACGACTCCGTTTTGCAGCACTCTTAAAAGCCTGACTTGAAGCTGGAGCGGTAAATCGCCGATTTCATCCAGGAAAAGGGTTCCTCCGTTGGCCTGTTCGAACCTCCCGGCTCGATCCTCGTTAGCCCCGGTAAAAGCACCTTTCCGATATCCGAAAAATTCGCTGTCCACCAAGGTTTCCGGTATCGCTCCGCAATTGACTTTGATGTAAGGCCCTGACGCACGACGCGATACCCGCTGAATAGCGTCTGCTATCAGCTCTTTTCCCGTACCGGTTTCACCGTGGATCAAAACCGGAATATCCTGCCCGGACAGTTGACGGATCATCTTTATGGTTTTGCTCAATCCTTGTTGTCCGACAATAGCCGAGGAATCTTTTAGCAGCGAAACTTCTCCCAACAATTGCTGGCGTTGGGCGTCCAATGTTTTTTGCAGTTCAAGCGTGCGATGATACTGAAGCAGGTTCATCATAGCCAGACTTACCGGGGGACCAAGCAGTTCCAGTTTTTTCTCGTGTTCTTTGTTAAAACAATGGGTTTTCCGGCCCATTAGACAGAGATGGCCGATAACTTTTTGTTTGGCTGATAGAATAATGACAAGATACGCCCGATCCTTGAACGGCAGGTATTTTGCCAGTGCTTTGTTGTGCTCCCCCGCAATAGGACGACCTATCACCGTGGAGGCATTGATGACGCCCTTTGCCTCTTCGGTTGCTATGACATCCTTCTCGCCCTCGGAACTCAACGGAATCAGTTCATCAAGAAAAATATAGTTGTCTCCGGTGACCAAAAAGAGCAGGCGCAGGGATTTCATTTGGTGCTCGTATTTGTGGAGAGTCAATCCTTCCAGGGGAAAGTGCCGGCTGGCAAAATCGAACAGGGCTCTCAAGGCGTGGGACAAATCAAGGCTGGAAGAAACCGCCAATACTGCGTCACGAAAAAACTGATGATTTGGGATGGTTGAATCCGGCATAAACTTTTTGCTCGTTGCGAATGGTTTTATTGTGATATAGTAATAAAAATAGCCTATTTTACAATTATTGTACAATAGTCAACTAAACATCATGCTTCCTTCAGCTGTCCATGTGCCTTCTGATTGTGATTATCGATGTTTGACGATTTTGGCAACATTTTTGCTGAAGGTAGACTGCCAGACGCACAGTCCCAAATAATGCAGGCCTGTGTGTGCTGGCAGGCACAATGATGGCAATGGTAGGTTATAAAAAGCTGCAGTGCCATGGAACCTCATTTTATGGGAGAATTTTTATGACGACGTCCGAAAAACCGGGAGGCAAGGTTTCCCGCCGGGATTTCTTTAAGATTGGTGCCGTTGCGGGAGCCGGTTTGCAAGTCGCTGGTATCGCGGGTGCCGGTTATGTTGCCGGCAAAACCACGGAGAGCTACACGGCATGGAGAGATTTCTCGGGTGCTAAACAGACAGACCGCAAGGCCTGGGAAATAGACAAACCGCCTCACAGAAAAGTAGGTGCAACCAGGCGTCCCAACAAGGACACCGAGTATATCTTTAAGCGCAACATGCTGTTTGGCAAGGCGCTAAAAGACGGTTGGAAACCGGATCAGGGAGTGGAAAAACTGGGAGAGCCTTTGGCCAGCTTTTACAAACGTCACCCTGACGACCTGAAAAACGATATTGAACGCTATTTCAAGATCTTTCCCAAACGCGCCCGGGATACGAAAAAATACAAAAACTATTTTGCCCTGGCCAACGCTTATTCCGCAGGTTGGGGAGACATCTTCACCTCCTATCCCCCTGAACCCGACAAACCACCGGAGGAATCCGACTATGAAATGGTCAAATACGGCGGTACGGGAAGGCCCAATGTGGTCAAGAAAATTGGGGAACCCATGCCCTTTAAAAGTAAGGATCATGCCTCCAAACTGATAAAAAAAATTGCGCACCTGTACGGGGCTACCGTTGTGGGTATCGCAAAGCTCAATCCCGACTGGGTTTGGGATCGTGATGTGCGGGGCGGAAAACCGGGACCGTTTCAGGTTCCTAAACATTGGGAATATGCCATTGTGGTGGGGGTTCCCCATGAATGGGACCAGGTGCTTTCCAACCCTGCCCATGGTACCAGTTACGATGGTTACAACAGAGCACGCAATTGTTCGGGAAGGTTGACCGCTTTTATCAAGGGGCTGGGGTACCCGGCACGTAGCCACCATCCCCCGGCAATGTATGATTTGATTCTACCCCCGGTAACCGTGGACGCAGGCGTTGGTGAGTTAGGGCGTCACGGTTTTGTGATCACACCCGAGACCGGTGCCAACATCAGAACGGCTTGCGTCACCACCAATCTGCCCATGACGGTTGACAAACCCATTGAGTTCGGTGTCAAGCATTTCTGCAGGACCTGTAAGATTTGCGCAGAGCTGTGTCCATCGGGCTCGATTAGCATGGCTGATTCCGAAAAGGGAATGGTGCTCAGGGGATATGAACATTGGTTTATAGACACCAGCTCCTGTATCAATTACTGGTTCAAAGCCATGGGGCCGTTAGGTTGCCGGTTGTGTCTGGCTTGTTGCCCCTATAGTCGGAAAGGCAACTACGCTCACAAGCTTTCCCAGATTGTCGATCGCAACGATCCCACGGGCTTGGCTGCCAGCGCACTGACCTGGATGCAGAAACTGATGTTTAAAGCACCGGGTGCTCAGGAATATTTGCCGCCTCCAGATGGCCGGTTTGCCAGTTATCGCGAGGCTCCGGCCTGGTTGAAAACGGAAGAATGGTTTGACGTACCGATCAGAAAACCTAAAAAAGGAGACGCATAATGTATGGATGGAGTATATTTTGGTTTGCAATGGGCCTGGTGTCACTGGTGATGGCAATTGGTTTCAAGCAACTGGCTAAGGAAAAGGGAATCCGCATGACCTGGTGGAAATGGGTGCTGTCCGGTGGCTGGTGGATTGGATTTTTGCTTGCCGTTGCCGTCCCCTTCACCTTTATCGGTGAAGGGGAGCCTGCCGCCGGAGCCTGGATGATATTGTTCTCGGTGGTGCCTGCTGCTATTTTGGGAGTAGGTGTCTGGCGCATCATCACGCTGGGATCTGAAACATGATCCAAACCATTTTCCGTTAACCAACAAAAAAATCGGAAGGTGCGCAGGCACCTTCCCTCTTGTAAGGAATTGTTGCGAATGAGGAATGACAATCATTGTCTGTCGGATAGTGCAACCTATCTTACTCCCTATCGGGAAGCGTTGAGCAAGGCTCGCCAACGTGGAAATCCGGTCGGGGTCAGCGAGGCGCTCTCCGAATTGGGTCTGGCGCTTTTTCAAGTGAATGAGTTTGAAAAAGGAGCGGAACAGCTCGATCTGGCCATTGCTCTGGCTCAAAAAAGTGAGGACAGAGGGCTGGAAGCCCGTCAAATTGGAACCAAAGGATTGGCTCTGGCTGATGCCAAAGCCTTTGAAACCGCTGCCCAATGTTTTCAGCAGGTAATCGACATTGCTGCTGAGCTGAATGACCGAGGATTGAGATCCGACGCCCTGGGTAATTTGGGGATGGTATTTGTTGAAACCGGTGATATGGGCCTGGCTTTCAGTAGCTTGCAGGAGGCTTTGGACATTGCCGTTGATCTGGAAGATCAGCGACGTGAAATGGTCCACGTCGGCAACATGGGGCATGCGCATCTGTTAGCCGCCGATATTGAAAATGCCCTGATCTGTTTCGAACAGGCCAGGGAGTTGGCCCATGATCTGAATGATCCGCGTTCTGAAGCCGGCTATTTGACCAATATTGGTGTGTTAGCCGTTCGCCTGGACGACCAGAAAAAAATTCTCGATATCTTTGAACAGGTGCGGGAATTGACGCATCGAACCGGAGATACAGCCGGAGAGATGAATGCCTTGAATCAACTGATTAAAGCAGCCACTGCACTGGACCATCCGGAAAAGGCCCTGGCATACACTCGAATCGCCCAAAAAATTGCCCGCGATAATTCACCCGCGGACAGTTCCTATGACAACGTGCTCGTTGCCCAATTGTTTAACTTAAACAAAACTGAGGAAGCCCACGAACAAATGCAGCAATCCATTGCCACAGCTCAAGCCGCTTCCGATCAGCTTAGAGAGATGGAACTGCTGATTAACCAAGGCAGCGTTTATGTTGATCGCAACAGTATTGAGGAAGCCAGTCAGGTTTGGAACCGCGCTTTAGAACTGGCAGTGGCACTGGAGGAACATCATCATCAGGCGCGGTTGCTGGGATACTTGAGCATGATTGCAGCCGAATCCGGCGATATCGCAAAGTCGATCGCCCTGTCGGAGGAATCCCTGGAAATTGCCAGCAAAATTGAAGATCGCAGGATTGTCGGCGAACAGCAGATCTCCCTGTCCATGGCCTATAGAGACCTTAACCATCTGGAAAAAGCCAGGGACTTATGTCGACAGGCAATCGCCTCTTTTCAAGAGGTGGGATTGACGGTGTTCGAGGATAAAGCTCGGTTGCTGAACCAGGAATTGGAAGCCGCGGGGTAGTTGTCATGTCAAATCATCGTCGCCGTTCAACCGGTTCAAAATACCTGGATAGATACCTGGGCCTGGTGGCTTTGTTCCTGATCGTCGTTGCCTGGTTCGTCGGCGGACTGAACACTCAAGCTGACCACCTGCCCTATTTCAGACAACTATTGCCCACAGCACACCATTTTCAACATTTAAAGGGAGGGACCTACGCCGCCTGGAGCGATCAAAACGGTACATCTCTTCTGGCATACCTTTGTATCATCCGTGCCAAAGGGTATGGAGGTCCCGTGACCATGGCTGTCGCCGTGGATAGCAAGGGTACAGTCATTGGGCTAGGTGTGGTGGATCATAAAGACACGCCCAGTTATTTCAACCAGATCGTTGAAAGCGGACTGCTTGGTCAGTTGATGGGCAAAAGTTACAGGGATTCGTTTTTACTCAATCAGGATGTGGACGGAGTCTCCGGTGCCACGCTTTCCGGTCTTGCTGTAGTTACCTCAGTGCGGCAGGCCGTTAAAGAGATTGCCAGGCAACAGCTTGATCTGGACTTGCCTGATACGACCTCCCGGAAAGTTCGTTTCGGACCTGCGGAGATAATTTTGATTCTGCTTTTTGCCCTGGGAATCCTGGCCCGCCGCAAACTCTTCCCGCATACTAAAACTCTGCGCTGGGTAAGCCTTTTAACCGGACTGATCTGTTTTGGTTTCATATACAACAATCCACTGACCATTTCGATAATCAATCAGTTGCTTTTAGGTTTCTGGCCGGATTGGCATTCCAACCTTTTTACCTACCTGCTGGTGGCAGGAATTCTCCTGCATTTTCTGCTGGAGGGAAGAAGTCCCTATTGTACCTGGATTTGCCCTTTTGGTGCGGCTCAGGAATGTCTGGGTAAACTGATGAAAGCCAAACCGAGGCATCCGCGTCATTTACGGGAATTTTTAAAGTGGCTGCACCGCGGTCTGGCTCTGACGGCTATTCTGGTGGCGCTGCTGCTGCGTGATCCTGGCCTCACGAGTTATGAGGTTTTCGGCACCTTCTTTCAGATGTGGGGATCGAGCTTTCAGTTTCTGATCATCGCCCTGGTGTTCCTCATGTCAACATATGTCTTGCGCCCCTGGTGCAACTATATCTGCCCCATACACCCGGTGGATGCTTATTTACGAATGATGAAAAACTGGATTAAGGAATTATGGCGTCAAAGAAAAACCTCCTGAAAGACAGGAACAGCCTGCTTCTTCTGCTTTTTTCCCTGTTCTGCTTCTCCCTGATTGTGGCGGATGCCATCACTCGTGTTGAAGACAGAACCCTGACAGAATCCGGTTCCGTGGTGGTCACCTCCTTTCCGACTGGCCAGGTTCCCGCATCTAAGGAGCCGGAAGAAGAACTGACCACCGAAGAACTCGACAGACTGATTGAGGAAACCATGAGCGGCGATGCGGGCAGTCTGTAGACGTTTTGAAAGCAAATGCCCCTGCATCAGTTGCCGCTAGCAAGAGGGTTGGTCAATTTTAGTGCCCCCCAGTCTCGAAAACGTCCTTCCGCTTCTCCATTTATTCAATAATAGTAAGGAGTTAATCAAAATCGTTTTTCAACGATTAAATTTTCCTTGACATTTTTTTAACATCAAATGTATTAAAAGCATAACATTATAACAAGCATACATTTCAAGGGAGATTTCCGTGTCATCGTTATCAAAGAAGCAGCCCATACCTTTATACCATCAGCTGGAAATGAACCTCCGCCACCGGATTAATTCATCCGAATTCAAGGTTGGTGATCCTCTTCCCAGTGAGGAGGTTCTTGGCAAGGAGTATCAAGTTAGTCGGATAACCGTCAGGCAGGCTTTGGCCAAATTGAAAGACGATGAAATCATCCGCCGGATGCCGGGTAAAGGGACGTTTGTGGCTAAAAAAGATCCCGGCACCACGATACACAAGTTTGACGGATCTATCGAAGACGCTATCTTCAGGGGGTTTGGTCCAAACTATGAAGCCCGATTAATCAGTTCCGCACCAACGGATGCGGTGGAATCGGTTTCAGATGCCCTGCAACTGGGGATGGATGAAAAAGTCTGGGAAATTGTCCGGATTCGATTGGGAGATGGAAGCCCAATGGGGTACTTCACCAACTTTTTGCCCATGGACATCGGTCAACAAATAAGCACTGAGGACATTGAAACGCGCCCCATCCTCAATACGCTTGAAACGCGTTTAGGTTTTGACCTGGCAGTTGCTGAACAATACATTGACGCCACCATTGCCGACACAAAACTGGCGGAAATACTCGATATCAACATTGGCGACCCCTTGCTTCGTTTGATTCGGACGACGTTTGACAAGGATGGGAGACCCGTTAACCATGCCGTGGTGCTGATCAGGTCGGATAACTATAGCTTTAAAGTCAGGCTGAAAAGAAGTCATACCTCGCAAAACGAGGGAAAGAGTTGGAGCGTAGAATGAGGGCGCAGCAGTCGTTAAGTACTGTATCAGGGCGAATCATAAGGTTAGGCGACGATGTTGACACCGATTTGATATACCCCGGAAAATACGTTCCGCTTGTCGACCCGGATCAATGGGCAGCCCATGCACTGGAGGGCATTGACCCGGGATTTCCTGCCGGAATTCAACAGAACAATATCATTGTAGCCGGAAAAAACTTCGGCTGCGGAAGTTCCAGGTCACAAGCAGTATCCTGCCTGAAAGCAGCCGGTATCGGAGCTATTGTTGCGGGTTCTTTGGCACGGATATTTTTTCGAAACTGCATCAACCAGGGATTGCCGGTTGTGGTGTGTCCTGAGGCCGCCCGAATTCCAGGTGACGAGATTGAAATTGATTTTGAAACGTCCCAAGTCAGTGGGGGTAAGATGGAATTCTCTTTTGACCCCCAACCTGATTTTTTAATGGATATCCTGCGAGTGGGAGGTTTAAAGCCTTACACACGCCAACGTTTGGTATCTATGGGATTGGGGAGGTCAAGTGGGTAAAACGTTTGCTGAAAAGCTGCTGGCTCGCAAATCCGGTCTGGAAGCAGTATCTGCCCGGAAGTTTATCTCGCTTCTTCAGCAACAGCTGCCGTGTGTGCTCTTTTTGGAGAAATCCGAGATCCTCGAACGTATATCTAAAAATCAATAAAACAAAAGGAGAAGAAGGATGAAAAGGTTCAAATTCTTGTTCAGCATGGTATTTTTGGTTTGCCTTGGGTTAACGTCGTTACAGGTGATGGCTATGGACAAATGGCCAACCAAACAGGTCTCCATTGTGGTTCCGTTTTCACCGGGTGGCACCACTGACAGGGTGGCACGGGCATTGGCTCTGTTCCTGGAGAAAGAGTTGCAGGTACCGGTGATTATTGTAAACCGCAAAGGCGGCGGGGGAATTGTCGGAACAAAAGCCCATCTCAAAAACGACCCCGATGACGGGTCATATCTGGTGTACAGCCTGGAACCCTATTTGAGTGCAGCCGTTGTAAACAACGCATTTGAGATTGATGATTTTGAATATTTCGGAATGACAAATCGCTCTCCTCAAGGATTATGGGTCAATAAAAAATCAAAATTCCAAACCGCGAACGATCTGTTCAATACCCTGAAAAACGGTAAAAGGGTCACCACAGCCGTTATTCCGGGAGGATGGTCTCGTGCTGCGGTGGCAATCATCAACGATCGACTCAAATCAAAGGCAAAACAGATTCCCTATCAGGGAGGTGGTGCGGTACAGAGAATGGCTATGATCAAACAGGAAACGGATTTTGCCGTTAGTGAATTTTACGGCACCGCTGCCGCTGCAGGCGAAGACCTGAAATGCCTGGGAGTTTTTGCCGAAAGTCGACTGTCCGACTTTCCCGAGGTGCCGACGATCAATGAAGTTCTCCAGCAGATGAACCTGAAACCGATAGACCCGCTTTACAATTTTCGCTTCCTGATGGTCAAAAAATCGTTCAGGCAGAAGTATCCCGACCGTTGGAAAATGATGGCGGATGCCATTGCCAAAGCCATTCAAAACCAGGATTACAAAGCACAGATGTCAAAACAGAACATTAAGATTTCCTGGATGAATGCTGCCCAAACCAAAAACTTGATTGAGACCACAGACGCTGTTTTACAAACCTACTCCGAGTACTGGAAACGATAAGACATTCAGGGGCCGGATGCCCGGTACATAACAGTCCGGACATCCGGTTTTAATACAAAAAACAACAAGGCTAACATGGATAAATCAACTGGGAGACTGATTTTTGTTGGTGCGATTTGGGTTTATTCCCTGATCTATTACCTGCAATGCCTGGGATTGGAAGACATGTCCGATAAAGTGGCAATCATTGTGGTGTTCTGGATT
>JAKSDL010000184.1 GCA_022360105.1 Pseudomonadota bacterium | reverse complement strand
TACCACGATATTGGCTTTTGAAACAACTGCGGCAGCAGCGGCGTCCTCGATAGCATTGAATCCATCGCTGGTCAAAACCTCGAAACCGCCCGGTTGCAAGAAGCCTGTTGAAAAGTCGGCACGAGCTTTGTGCTGTCTTAACGGCCCCATGTTTACGAGGAACACTTTTGGGTAACATCCGTTTTTCGCTTTATGGTTTTCTGCTTTTTTTCTTAATTCTTCGTAATCGTCGCTCAATCTTCCCGCTGCTAAAGGGGAGTTGAGTGTCAGTTCGTTGTTGTCTTTTGAAAGGATCGAGTTAATTTCTCCCAAGGTGAGTCCTTTTTTCACGGACTCTATGATCTGATTAAAAAACTCAGGACTCTGG
Source organism: Pseudomonadota bacterium (assembly GCA_022360105.1). Next base: position 24,171 of record JAKSDL010000184.1, on the reverse strand, counting down.
AAATTCATATCTTTGAGGCTCGCCCAGCCCGATCCCTGATCCCGCGAGAATTTCCACATTCTTGCCTGATCGACACGTCTTTTTGCAAAAGCATTTTGAACAAAGTTCTTGGTAGGTGGCGATTGTTCCTTAAGGTCAGGAAACATGTTCGTACCTACAATCACTTTCTTTCGTTTTCCAATCAGCGATTTTCGCTGTCCGGCCGTGTCTTCAATAGCTTTTTGTGGCACCCCTTTTTCAAGTGCTGATTGAAATCCTCCTGCTCTTTCCATTTCTTGAAAAAGGATCCAGGCTTTTTCAGCCAGTTCCTTGGTCTGCTCTTCCACAAACCATGCTCCTCCCGCGGGATCTATTACTTTGTGGCCATGACATTCTTCTTTCAATATGATCTGAATATTACGTGAGATACGCCGTGAAGCCTCTTCAGGAAGACCCAACACTTGATCAAACGGAGCCACGCTAAGCGTGTCACATCCCCCTAGTATTCCTGAATAAGCCTCGGTGGTTGCTCTCAGAATGTTCACATGAGGATCGTGCACCGTTTTATTCCAGTTAATGGAGGCGCTATGAATGGTCAATTTTTGAGACTCTTCATTGCCTCCAAATACGGAAATCATTCTTGCCCACAAGCTTCGTGCAGCTCTTAGTTTGGCAATTTCGGTGAAGAAATCGGCTCCTATTCCCAAAAACAGCGACATGCTGCTGGCAGCTTGATCAATATTCAGCCCCCTTTGTCTCAATTCCCGAATATACTCAACCGCTGTTGCCAGGGCATAGGCTAATTCCTGAACTGCATTGCCTCCTGCTTCTGCATAAGGGCGAGCATCGATACCGATAGCTTTGAAATTGGGAGTGAATTGATCGGTCCAGCCAACCAAGCCCACCATTTCATCAAAGAAGTGAGAGGTTGATCGGGATAGACTTCCATTCGTGCAAACATAAGCCAAGGGGTCGAATACGGAAGCACCTTTCAGCTGTTTTACATCAAATCCAAGCGATTCGAGATATCCTACCAACAGCCCAAATGTAGAAAATGCGGAGGGGCCGCTATCCAATAAAATTGATTTGGTAGTAAAATCGAATCCTTGAAATGCCTGCTCAAGATCTTGCCGACTGCATAGCGACAATCCTTCCAATCCGATCTCATCAGCAACCGCAGCATCAGGATCTAGTCCCTTCTTGCCGGCCTTATCAATCACCAGCATCACGGCATCTAGTCCTTTTTCCTGATCCTGTTGGATAGCATCATTTAACAAGGCAGAATCCGGATAAAAGTATTGCTGAGACACCTTCCAACCTTCTCTTACCGAACCTGTAGCGCTTGTACTTCTAGTGAACGGGAAGAATCCCGGCAACTGATCATTTGATGATTCTTTTGGAAGATCGGATTTCAAATAGATCGGTTTGATCTCAATTTCTTCAGCTGTTTTAGTGATGAGTTTTTTCTCAAACGGAGCTCCCTTTAATTGTTTCTCGACCAGTTGCAACCATTGGTCGTAGCTTGGCACAGGAAACTCGGACAGCAATTTGTTTTGTTTATTTTCCATGTTTCAACTATCGTTTACAAAATATCTGGGTTGGATCGATCACTTCTCTAATCAATCTGATTTCTTCTTTGGTGGGTGGTTCGTATTCGTAAAGATTTGCATCAACAAGCAATTCAAACCCAGTAGCATCCTGAACGCTGGCAACCGTTTCACCGGGCATTGTTGCCAGAATTTTCATTCGTTTTGTTTCGTCATCAAAACCCATAAGGGCTTTTGTGGTGATAACGATCTTTGGTCCTTTACCTTGCAGGCCTGCCTTTTTTCTGGCATCTTTGGAACCATCGAGATGACCGATACTGGTTGTGTACTGTAGTTTTTCCACAAACCTCCTGGATTCATGCTGGACAATTAAAATGGTGTGTGTGCATGAACAAGACATGTCTCCGGCTCCTCCGCTACCCGGCAGCCTGACAGTCGGTTTCATATAATTTGCAGGAAACTCGCCGATCATTGTTGAGTTGAGATTTCCAAAAGGGTCAATTTCAGCACCACCGATGAATCCGATGTCAATAAATCCCCTCTGGGTTAACTCAAAAGCCGAATTCAATCCCTGGATAAAATTGGCCTGGCTGGTGGTTCTGGAATCGCCTACTGACAGAGGTAAACTTCTATTCAACGTGGGACCAACCGCACCGGCCTCGAAAACAGGTATGATTCCAGGGCCGGCTGTTAACTGGGCCAAAGTAATTCCAACCATCGGCAATCCGGTTCCTGCAAATATCACTTTATTGTCTTCAAGCTGCCTTGCCCCAGCAGTTACAATCATTTCGCTGGGCGAGTAATCTGTTGCGTATTCTGTCATGTTTTCCTTCCTTGTCTTGATGAGTATTTTTTAGATCGATACTCATGGCATTTATCTGATATCACCGAAATGAATTATATTTATACCTGCGGTACGTCTAAATGGGTTTGTAGCTCAAGGGTTCTTGATTCTGTTTGATGAGCATATCGCAATTGTTTGTAAGGAATTTGATCGATAAATTCGTCGATATCCTTTACACCGAATATATATTGATCATAGTATGCCTCAAGTCCATCCCCATCACCTTTACGGAAAGCGTTAGTCAGTGCCTTGAAGTGTTCCAGGTGAATTTTGTCATAATAGTGAATGTCGTGACATACCGTTGGGTAGGCTCCATAGGGAAGTTCAACGATGGCGTCGACGGCAAAGAAAGGTATGGATGTTTGTGTCGGGTTCATGGCCACCAGGTCGTGATCCACTATCTTTTCACAAGTTACAATCACATTTTTAGATGCCATGGCAATTTCAGGGCAGGTAAAAGTCTGGCCTTTGATCCGGCAATTGCCGTAGATATCGGCTTCTTGGACGTGCAAGATTCCAACGTCAGGATGACAGGCCGGTATCAGCAAGATATTTCTTTCTGAAAAAGGGCATTGGATGACCTGTGATCTGTTGCATTTTTCTATGTCACCTCCCATTCCGCTTCTGATCGGCATGAAGGGAATTCCCATGGAACCTGCCTTGAAACGGGCTGACATATTAAAATTGGTCCAGTCTTCAATAAAAATCTTCTCATTTTCTGTCATGTATCTTAATAAAGAAGACGTTCCTGCGTATTCATGGCCTGCATAGGCGAATTCCATTCTTTTTACGGAAACATGCCCAGGCCTCAGTGCCATGGCTCCCAAGAGATAGTCGGGAACCAAGCCGGCTGACTGGAAAGCAAGGGTTAGGTTCTTTCTGCCTTGTCTGATGATCTCATGAGCAATAGCAACGGGCTGTCTGCTGTTTACAAATCCACCGACGCCAATGACATCCTCATCCCCGACGTATTTCCGGACGGCCTCCGTTAAAGTCATTCGTTTGTCTCTTTTAGATTTATCTTTTTGTTCCAGATATTCTCTTGCTTCATCTGGTGATAATCCGGTCCACAACATGGCTAATACCCCTATCAAGTGGTGAATGTAGAAAGTTATTTGGGCAAAATCAGAAATTATAACCTAGAATATCTATAAGTAGTTAACTGACTGATCTAGATATCGATGGTTCCATACAGCGAGGTTTTGAATGTCAATTTCAAATTTCTCAGTGTTGATTTTAGCTAAAATATAATTGGACAGCAGACAACCCTGATGTTCCGAACTAAAAGGAGGAAGGAACGAATTTTTGTAAAACCAATGAATGTTTTTGGTAAAAAGTTAAAAAATACAGAGAGATGAAGTTGTGCTTGCGGAGGTGCTTGATAAGGTTTTTGGTATGAATTTTTGGTATTTTGGAAGCAAATTGTGAAGCTGGTGTCAGATTGAATATTGCAAAGAAGATTCAAGATGCATTCTGTCCGGGATTTGAGGTGTAAGATGGGTAACCTGTTAGTTATCAACAGGAATAAAAGTAGATTTAGAGGCTGCAAGCTACCAAAGCTTAAATGAGCTTATTTCGATAGGTATTTCAAACGGTAAAGCGGAGCTACGACTCCGCCGCGGTTCATTGAAAAATCACTGCAGTAAACTTTCGCTTCTCATGACCAGGATGACAACCGGTTCCGATTCTCTTGACTAAATGACATTGACTTAGGGTCGCACTACCTTCCTCTACAGTTTCCAGGCATGGCTTTGCTGCAGATTGTGCCAGGCAAATTAGTCCTTCGATCTCATAACGATGCTTCTGATGGGCAACAAGTTGCCCATGCTACATTCCTGGCAAACTCGTGCACGGATTCAAAAAACTTCCTATTATACGACCAAAAAAAATAGGTTGTGTAGGATGGATACCTCGTTACCCGTCAACCAGAATGAGAAACATGATTATTTATTGAAGCCAAAGAGGGAGAGCGATAGCACGTTCACGAGCAAGGATCTGTCAGGATTGGTGGAAAATACCAGGGGATATTGCAGGTTAACCAGGGGGCTTAATTAATCATCTGCTGTATGGTGTGCATTAAATCTTTTGTGGAAAATGGTTTTTTAATATAGGCATTGGCACCCATTCCCAAACCTTTTTTAATATCAACTTCTCTGCTTCGGGCTGTCAGTAAAATGATTTTCATGTTCTTATTGTGATTGGCCCGAATGGTGTGGCAAATCTCAAAACCATCCATCCCCGGAAGCATGACATCCAGCAGGATCAAGTCTGGCTGTTCAGAATCAATCGCAGCAAAGAGCTGGTCTCCGTTGCATGCCGTAGATACCTCATAACCGCTTTGTTTCATCAGAAACTCCAGGGGAATAACAATATTGGGTTCGTCGTCGACTATTAGTATCTTTTTTGGCATAGAACAGCTCAGTGGGTCTGGATTGGGAATTTCTATCAAAGGATTCGGTCAGGTTACATCATAATTTTGTTTAATTAAAATTCCCTTCAGGTTTTTTGATTTTTAGCTCGTCCCTGAGTTCTTGAAGCCTTTCAGGAGGAAAGAGGCGATCAATCAGGGATCTTTTTTCCAACGGTCTGTTCATTAGGATGTTAAGATTGTTTTTTGCCGTATAATTTCTGTCCCAGAGCAGCAATGCTTGTTCATAGTTGCCTTTTGCTTCTTCCAGATTCCCCAAGTAGCGATTGATAACACCCAGGTTAGTGAGAGAGACTGACAAGCGACGTTCGGTTTCTATTTGCGCCAATTTTATATCTTCTACTCTTTTTTCGAATACTGCCTCAAAGTCTACATTTTCGAAAGCCATGTCTTCCGGATCGAAAGATTTACCGAGGTGTATCCTTATCTCTTTTTCGGTAAGTTTCCCCATTGAATCCATCCAGTTTCTATACACCTCAATGGAGTCTTTAGTGAGGACCATAGCTGCCTTCAAGGTTTTGATCATGTCCTCTTTGTTGATCGTTTCTTGGTTTTGAACAAGTAAATCTGTTTCCAGCTTCACCAGATGTACACTTGCCTGGTTATTCAGCACCACACCTACTTCATAAGAATCCGCATATCCGGGAGTGTTTTTGTAGATCGACAGAATCGTCTCCAGGAGACTGAAGGCCTGAACATATTGATCGCTTTTCAGGCCTTTTTCATACTGCAACAATAACTGCTTTGCTTTCAGTACTCGTGGATCTTCAGTGCTGTTGATTTTATCATAATAGTAGTAAGATCCAATCAGCATAATACCCACAGCTGTCAATGTTCCTATTAAAACCTTAATGGTGCCTGACTTAAAATCTACAAACATGTGTGATTTTTTATAAAAACCGATCTTTACCGCTTTTAACAACAAGCAATAAAGATCGGAAAAGGATTATTGATTAACCCGGGTGGTTTCTTCTTCTATTCCGTGTACGGCAACTGCAAGATGTTTTTTGATTTCCAGAGGCGTGTCCTCACCCAGGTATGAGAAGATAACATTAGCCAGGACAGCCAGGGGACCTGCGATCCAGGCAAAATACCATGGATTGAGCCAGTAGTTCATGAATGCCTTGGCAGGAAGTGGTACGCCAAATTTTCCTGCGACAAAATAGAAAACCACTATTAAGGAGATACCTCCACCAACTGTAATGCTTGCTATACCACCTGCCCGATTGGACCTACTCCACCAGATTCCTGTAAGGAACAGGGGGAAAAAAGTAGATCCGGCTATGGAAAAAGCCAATGCCACCAATTGAGCGATTAAACCCAGTTTTAAAAGTGCTACCAGGGTGACTGCGGCTGCCATCCCTATGGTGGCAATTTTAGCCATGTTAACCTGCTGGGCATCAGTTGCATGAGGTTTCAAAACTTTGAAGTAAATATCGTTGGATAAGGCTGATGAACCGGAAACATAGAGTCCGGATATCGTAGAAAAAGCAGCGGAAATGGCACCGGCAGCGAGAAATCCAACGATTAAGGGATTAACCGACCCAAGCTGGGCTGTGTAGACCACAATGGCGTCTTTGGCCAGATTCCCCACTTCCGGGCTTGAAGAAAGGATTTTTCCAAAGGCCGAATATAGCGGAGACCCCCAGTAAAGCACGCAAATAAAGAAAAGACCCCAGGTTACTGACCAGCGGGCATCGCTTGGACGTGGCACCACATAAAACTTCTGTATTACGTGAGGTAACCCTGCAGTACCTATCATCAGGGCAAAGCAGGTGGCCATCCATTGAAAAAAGTTCTGACCAACCGCCGGGTCCCACGGCATTGCATATTCCGGGCTGGGAATAGTGCTCATTGCATGACCCAGTGAAGATACGTGACCTGTCTGTGTTCCCTGCACAATATCGGAAACAACCTGACCGTAACCAATGGGTGGAATCAACCAGAAATAGTCAAATTTGAAGGTTAAAATAAAAGTCGGGATCAAAAACGCTGTGATCAAAATGATATACTGAATCTGCTGATTTTTGGTTACTCCCAACATCCCTGATATCAGGGTATAAGCAAGTACTACGACAGATCCTACAATTACTGCAGAGCTATAGTCGATGCCAAAAATCCATTTAAACATCAGCCCGATTCCGCCAAACTGCCCCACGGCATAACAGAAGCTAATAAAAAATGCGATAAACGCTGTGGCAATCCTCAATCCAGACGAGTAATATCTGTCGCCAATAAAATCTGTTGCTGTGTATTTCCCAAAGCGTCTGATTTGAGAGGCGATTAATACCAATATTAACACGTACCCGCCGGTCCAACCCACAACATAGGCAATTCCGTGATAGCCATTGGCATATGTTACAGCTGCCAGGCCAAGAAATGATGCCGCGGACATCCAGTTGGATGCAATCGCCATCCCTGATCCAACTCGTGAGATTGAACGACCGGCTGCATAATAACCTTCAACGTTTCTGGCGGTGTTTCTCAAACCGACCACAATGAACACCAATATACAAGCAACCAGAATTATGGCTGGAGCAGTTTTAAAACTTCCTTCAAGACTGGAAGCGCTGGCACCAAAAACCGGGAAAGTCATAAAAAACTGACTAATTAACATCGAAATGAGCACAACCGACAAGTTTTTTGTTTTTTTCATGATTTATTATCTCCTAGTTAAATTCAGATTCCATATCATGTTTCTTCATGACTCGATCGATTGCTTTGCAATAAACCAGGCAGATTGTGACGAATAATGCCAGGAGAAATACCGCGGAATAAAAATAGTGAAACGGAAAGCCAAGAAATTTTGTATCGGTCAGCACTGACTGATTGTGAACCAGGTATTTTTCCATGGTTGCCGGAATTCCGGGAGAGGTCATCTGACCAGGCAAAGACGTTGGTATAACCAGGGCGTACGGCAAAACGGCTACTCGGGATAAATCATTTTCAATGCCAAGTGTATTGACTACAAATTGTATGTCTGCTGATTTATCAGCTTTTAATTTTGCGATCGTTTCCAGCAGTAGTTCTTTCTCATCCGTTTCAAACAGGGAGATTACAACGGAGGTGAAAGCCATCTTCAATTCCTGGTTTTTCTGATTTAAAAGAGCTGCGGATTTACCTAATAAGCCCAGGTAAATGTTTGCCATTTCCTTACGTTCTTCAAAAGATGCTGTACCTTGTTGCAATTTTGGATACAAGGCCTGATAAGTGATGAAGTTCTTTTCCGGAGTCGGAGTTTCAATAATTCGTAAAAGAACATGAAAACCATAAACCGCTACAAACCACACAATCAGCCCAGTTGTTACCAACCGGACAGTCTCCTTCAAAAACGGAGTATGCGGTTTAAAAAAATTAATATCGTACCTCGAGCTATTTTCCATGTATGTTCTCCTTTTTAAAAAATCAATTATAGCCACGGACCGTCAGGCACATTCTCGTTTTGTCTTCAGTTTTACCGATTCTCCAGAGGGGGAGTCATTAGAGTTTTGGCTCGCAAAAAAAGACCATAAACAATTCTTATGGCATTTAGGTAAGTTTCCGAATAATCGAATATTTCGAACATTCCGGGATTTTGTTCGGCCTTTTTAAGCGTGGCTCTTGCTAGAATAATTTCGCGGAGGAGACAAGATTAATGTTCCCGGTTTAGTGAACATTGGAACGAATTTGCCAAAAACTAGCCAGCATCGATCGATAATTAGCTAAAAAATACAGATAATTAAATTAAATTCATAAAAATAAAGTAGTGCTGATTTTGGAACGAATTTGTGATTAACGACTGCCGATTAGAAACGAAAATACTATTTCGAATCGCGAGTTTAAGAAAAACTATTTGTCTAAGAACTTGGAACTTCACAAATGCTTAGACACTACTTGAGAGGAAATAAATACTTCAGGATCAATTAAATCAATTAATCGGAGGCTTGAGGGCAGAATAGAAGTGAAACCGAAGGTAGTGTTAGTTGGAAATTACCGTTACAGGTTGGAACAAGTTATTTACATTTGACTCTTTTTTTAGCTGAAAGGTTACTATTCAAACTGACAGACATGTTTCAGACAAGCAAACTCGTTATTTCGACAAATTATTGAGGGGGTAATCCGTTTTGAATGAGGTTGGGAAAGGTTTTTAAAACGGTAGATGTATAATTCACACCTACCGGAATTTTGTCTTTTCCAAGGTTGATATCAATTCGTTTGTTTTTGGCAACCTCAATGGAGGTAACCAGATCCGGATTGATAAGATATGAGCGATGTACCTGAAGGAGTTGGTACTCCCTGAAGCGGAGTGTGCTCTCTTTTAATGAAAGCCTCAGTTCGATAGACTCGTCTTTTGTGTGAGCAATGCAGTACTGTTTAGCAGCTTGAATGTACAAGATATCGTTTAACATGGAGCCAATTGTAAATGTTTCTTTTGAAATATCAGGATCAAATGAGAATTTGTTGATAATCTCACGAATTATTTTTATTTGCTCCACCATGTTGCGGATGTATTCGAGCCTTAATCCTGTTACAAATTCAGCAGTTTGCAACACAATCCTGTGACTATCCATTCCTTTGACCCGGATACTAATCAATTGCGAATCAGCATCCGGTAATACGTCAATTTCCTCTTCCGATTGCTCATTGGCTTTGATTTTCTGGATGAAGTCGTTGTCGTCAACTTTTGAAGAAATGACCCTGCCTTCGGAAAGCAAAGCACCGTTTTGAATATGTCTGACCTTTGCCAGGTATTGAAAGGCATGCTCGAACAATTGGTCCAGGTTTTTATATGTATCGATCTGGTTTGCGAAATTTCTGAGGTCAATGAGCCTGTCTTTGGCTTCCAGCAAGCGAAATTGGGTTTGAACTCTTGCAAGCAGCTCATTTTTGGAAAAAGGCTTGGTCAGGTAATCATTTCCACCTACGTTAAATCCTTGGACTAAATCGGTTACCTGGTTTCTGGCAGTTAGGAAGATTATGGAAAGTTCGTTTAACGGGTATATTTCTCTGATGGCATTGCACACCTGAAACCCGTCCATCTCAGGCATCATCACATCAAGTAAAATAAGCCGGGGTTTGTTTTGCCGGACATATTCAACGGCTTCGATGCCTGAAGTAAATTCAATGGTTCGATAATTTAACGAACTCAGGTAGCCGGTAACCACGTGAAGGTTCACTAAATCATCATCTACAACTACTATTTCCGGCTGTTGATCGTTATTTGTTTCCGGTTGGGAAATGGATTGCTCTCTCTTTACCGGGATAATCTCAATAGTTTTGGCAACAGGTAGGGATCCTGATACTGCCGGAATACGTGAATGCTCCAGGGTAAATGAAAAACTTGATCCTTTACCCGGTTCGCTTTTTGCCCAAATTGTTCCACCGTGAAGTTCAACCAGCTGTTTGGTAATGGATAAACCCAGGCCTGTGCCCGAGTATTTTCTTGTGGAAGAATAATCACCTTGTTCAAAAGGAAGGAAAATATCTTCAAGCTTGTCCTGTTCAATGCCTACGCCCGTATCTGAGATACTGATCTGGACGTTTCCATTGATAATTTCGGAAGTGACGGTAATAGTGCCGGATTCTGTAAACTTTATGGCATTGCCGATCAGATTATGTAAAACCTGCTGCAATCTCTCTTCATCTGCCATTACAAAATGATTGTCCGAAACTTTGTTTTCCAGTTTCAGTCCCGGATTTTTTTTCAATGTCCCATGAATATTAAGTACGACATCTATATTCTGTTTTAAGTGAAGTGGCTGTTGGTAAAGGATGATGTCTTTTTGCTTCAATTTGGACGATACCAGCAAATCGTTTACCAGGTTGGAAAGCCTTCTGCCGCTTGAAACGATAATATCCAGGTCTTTGTTAACTTTGGTGGGCAAGTCGCCTGCAATTCCATCAATCAACGATTCAGCAATACCGATTATTCCGTGTAGTGGAGTCCGCAATTCGTGCGTTGTCATGGCCAGGAAATCATCCTTGATGGCGCTGAGACGTTTTAATTCATCCGTTTGATTTTCTAAAATCCTGTTTTTATCTTCGATCTCCTTCTGTCTTTTTATAAGTTCCAACTCAGATTTTTTTTGCTCGGAAATATCGTTTACAAATCCTTCGACATATTCGAGTTCTTCGTCATTTTGAATGCCTCTGATGGACAGCGAAACCCAGATAATGCTTTTATCTTTTTTCCGTAATTGGGTTTCATAATTGGTGACGCTGCCTTTTTCCTCAAGCACGTTAAGAATTTCAGCGCCCGTGGTTCTCTTTGTGAACAAATGATAAATTCTGTTTTTTGTCGCTTCGATCAACTCTTCAGGATTACTATACCCCAGCATGACAGACAGTGAAGAATTAATACTGACTATTTGTCCGTCAGCCTTTGATTTAAATATTCCTTCGACTGCTCCTTCAAAAATACCTCTGAAATTCTCTTCTGAAACAAGGAGTTTTTTGTGATAGTTTTCCAATCGTTCCATGAAGTCATTATAATAAGAGGCCAATTCTCCAATTTCTCCACCTGAATTGACTTCCATGCGATTCGAAAAATCACCATCTGTTTTTATTTTAAAATTATCTATCAATTGATAAAGCGGATAGGTGATGGAACGTCCCAGGTAGTAGGTGGTTAAAAAGGCCAGCAGCAATGTCGCCAAAAAAACAATCAGGATGGTGTAATTGATGGTCCACAATGGTTGATAAAATTCATTCAAATAGCTGGAAGAAGCAACAATCCAATCCAGTTCAGGAATATAATTAAAGATCACCAGTTTTTCCCTGGCATTAACTTCACCCGGGTTTCTCCAGGAATAAATAATGTTTCCGTTTTTTTTTGCCAGCATTTCATAAAAGAAAGTGTGATCATCGGAATTTCTGGACTCTCTGATGTTGTTACCCTGGTAAGTTGGGTGAATAACAAAGTCGCCCTGGCCATCAATGACATAAGAATAACCTGTCGTTCCAAAACGAAGGGATGAAACCCCCTGTTCAAAATCTTCAGGTTTGAGCAATTCAATAAATTCTTCCCTGTAAGTTGATGCGGAGATGATCCAATCCCAGGGGGCGAAGTGAGTCATATACAAAGCCTTTGCCCTGGGCTTGGCTTCTCCCGGGTTTGCCCAATCATATTCCAGATAGCCGGCCTTTTTTTTCGTTTGATTGCGGGCGAATTCAAACTCGGATATATCTTCGTTTATTAGCTTCGAATTTGGGTGAACTTTTATTGTACCGGTGCTATCGATGCAATAAATATAACCTGTGCTGCCGATAGATTGACTTAATAAAACCTCTTTAGCCCTTGATTTAGCTGTTTCCAGATCCATCTCTCCGGCAATATGCCGTTCATAAAAATGTTGCACGATATCCTTGTTTTTTTCTGCAATCGCACGCAAAAGGTTTTTTATGGAAGCGTCTGTTGTACTTTTCACTAAGTTGAGGATGGTGTTGGTGGAATTGGAAAGCTCACTCTCAATGTTGGATTCTATTGAATTCCTGATAATTGACGACATGATCAATCCCCCCAGGGAAATAGTGAGCAACATCGTCAATGAATAGCTCAGAAAAAGCTTTGATCTGACAGGAAGATTATAGAGTATTTTTTTTAAAGATTTCATAGCTGGATGATCCGATTATTTATAAGAAATCTATATATCTACCGAAAACAAAATTCGTTCAGCGACACTAAATTGTAAGTCGATAATCCAAATCCAATAAACTACGACTCAACAAGACTCCATCAAACATCAGCTGAGCGTCAAGCCTGGTTTCCCGGATTTAAATTAGTAACGTCATATTGGACTTAGATTAGTAAAATTGCTGGATAGTAAAAATGGGAATTATCGGAAGACTCCGAACCATATCCTTACCCAAACTGCTTAGTTGTCAATGTCCCTATTAATGACCCCTCACATAGTGGCAACTGAGCTTGAAAGCGATACCCTTTGAACGGTATTTTGACTCAACATCGCTTCAAACCGATAAAATTTGATGTAGTTTTATTGGTTTTTCTAAAATCTGGTAAATATCAAAAAGTATGGAATGGCTCGTTCCATCAGTTAGTTGGCCTGGACAAGAATAGCATGTTCGTGTTTCAACAATATTAAAGCTTTGAAGGGGGGATCATGATGCTAGCCTTGTTCCGCAATATAACTTTAAATTTCCTTTGATATGGAAAAGTATCTATAAATTGACATTGTGAAATAAACTCATAGTCCTGGAGAAACATAAATGTATCAATCAGAACAAAAATTATTGGTGCGGCCTTAATGCCATTAATCGTAGCTGTAGTAATTTCAACTGTTATATCAGTGTCGGCAATTATTTCAGAGGGGGATGAAAGAATTGAAGACTACAGAAAACAACTTCTTGAAGATGTAAAAAACAATCCAAAAAGTCAAATCGATATTGCAATAAATTCTATTAAAAAAATTCATGAAGAGGGGGAAAACGAAGCAGCATCGGATCAACTGTCGGCTTTCTCAGCACAATTACAGGAAATGCGAAGAGATTTAACATTTTAGCGACAATTAGAATTTGCAAAGAAAATGAATTACTTGACGTACCTTCAGAGAGGGAAGAGGCAGGAAATTAACCGGGAGAGTAGTGCCGGTTCTCTAAACACCGAGGCTAAAGGGGCTGGTAGAGAAGGATCTCCGGGGTATCAAATGGAGATCCTTCAACAAAACTAATTAATCACAAAGCTCAAACAATGCTGCAGCACCCATTCCACCTCCAATACACATAGATTCAACGCCATATTTCACGCCGAGTCTCTGCATATTTGCAATCAGGGTAGCAGCAAGCTTGGAGCCTGTACATCCGAGAGGATGCCCAAGAGCGATTGCACCACCATTAATGTTGATAATTTTATCCGGACTGTCATAAGCCCAGTATTTTTTATCACCAACACCAATGACCCTTGCGCTGTAGAGACACTGGGAAGCGAAAGCTTCGTTTAGTTCCCATAGTCCGATATCAGACGCTTTCAAACCTGCTTTTTCCAGCAGCTTAGGAACTGCAACAGCGGGTCCGACGCCCATTTCATCGGATTTACAACCAACAGTGGTGTAAAGCTTCAGCTTAGCCAAAGGCTTCATGCCATACTTTTTAACAGCATCTTCACTCATAATTACACAAGCAGCCGCACCATCAGTTGTTTGAGAGGAGTTACCAGCAGTCACGCTTCCCATAGCTGAGAATACAGGTCTCAGTTTACCAAGACCCTCGATGGTTGTAGTTGGCCTTACGCCATCATCAAAATCCTGCATGAACTCTTCCTTGGTTACCGTACCATCCTGTTCGTTCACAACATATTTCACAGCCGGAGTCGGCACGATCTCAGTAAAGAGACCTTTCTTTTGAGCTTCTGCGGCTTTCATGTGTGAATGGAACGCAAAGTCATCCTGGTCTTCACGGCTGACATCATAACGTGTAGCCACGTTCTCAGCTGTCATACCCATGGAGATGTAACTCTCAGGAGCTTCCTGGGTCAATTCCGGATTCGGTCGAGGAAGGTTTCCACCCATCGGTACGATACTCATGCTTTCAACACCACCAGCCATGGTCACTTCAGACCAGCCAGCCATCACCCTCATGGATGATTGAGCAATCGATTCCAACCCTGATGAGCAGAATCTGTTAATAGTTGCACCTGATACGGAATCAGGAAAACCAGCCATCTGCACGGCAATTCGACCAATATTGATTCCCTGTTCCGCTTCCGGGAATGAGCATCCCAGCATGAAATCATCCACAGAACCTTTGTCAAGATCCACCTGTTCGGCAGCGGCTTTAACTACGTGGCTAATGAGCTGTTCCGGTCTGGTTTGAGCCAGGGCGCCTTTCTTTCTTCTGCAACCGGGGGTTCTAACGGCGCTTACGATATATGCATCTCTCATTATGTTTTCTCCTGTAAGTATATTCCTTGATCGTCCTGTTAAATAAAAAGCGGCTTTCCGTTTTTCAACATATGCTCAGCCATTTTCTGGGTATTTTCCGTTTTCCAGAGTTCAACAAAAGCTTCGCGTTCTGTTTTTAATAAGTGTTCTTCAGGTACTTCCAGTCCGCCGAGAACGTCACCACCGGATAACACAGCAGCAATCTGCTTGGTGATATGTCCCATGTGGGCAGGAACATAACCGCCTTTTTCCATGTTATAGAGATTTGCCAATGCCATACCAACACCTTCCTTACCCATGGCAGGAAGCATCTTCTTTCTTGGTGGCATGTAGCCTTCGTCTACCATTTTGAGAACCTCTTTCTTGGCTTCGCCAATCAGATAGTCTTTATTGTATACAATACGATCTTTCGGTCCTAAGAGACCCATTCTTCGTGCTTCAGCAGCAGAGGTTGAAGTCTTGGCCTGACCAATATTGGTTAAGAGATTGATAAAATAAGGAGCGTAATCGGTTGTTTTAACATCAGCTGGAATGGATTCCAGAACCTTTCTCCAGTACATCATATGTCCACCACCACCAGGCAGCAAACCGGCTCCGATTTCTACCAGACCCATGTAAAGTTCGCTGTGAGCAACCAGTCGATCCACTGACAGGCAGACTTCACAACCACCACCCAGAACCAGACCGAATGGGGCTGCTACAACCGGGAATGGAGCATAGCGAATTCTTTGATTGGAGTCCTGCAAGGTTTTACAACCTGTGAGAATATCGTCAAATTTGCCTTCTTGAGCTGCTGTCAACATCTGCAGGAGATCCGCCCCTGCTGAAAATGCGCCGGGCATTCCGCCAGCCTGGTTACCAATTACCAGACCTGTTCCATTCTCATAAACGTAATCAAGGGCTTCAGCCAATGTTTCAACAATCTCGAAATTCAAGGCGTTCATTTTGGTATGGAATTCCAGATTGACTACACCATCACCCAGATCGATCATTGTTGCAGAGTCATTTGATTTGATGACTTTATTGTCTGCTTTGAGATCGGCCAGGAAGACAATATTTTCACTCAATTCCATGGTTTTGTAGGATCCTGATACAAAATCGAAATATTGTCTTTTACCGTTTTCGATTTTATAGAAGGTCTCGTTACCACCATCCAGCATCTTCTTTACGTTTTCAGGAATGGTCATTCCATCGGCTTGCATCTTTTCGACAGATTTTTTAACCCCTAACATATCCCACATTTCAAATGGCCCCACTTCGTAGTTGTAGCCCCACTTCATGGCGTTATCAATTTCTACGATGGAGTCAGCGATTTCAGGAATTCTGTTAGCGGAGTAGATCAATGAGGCAGCTGTCACTTCCCAGGCATACTTGCAAACCTTATCCTCACCATAAAGGATGATATTTACTTTTTCCGCCAGTGTTTTAGCAGCCTTGGCTGTTTTGACACATTCCAGATCCGGCTTTTTAACAGCATCTACATATTCACCGGTATTAAAATCATACTTCAGCTTTTTCTTCTTCCAATCCGGAGTGATCTCTTTTTTGAAAAAACCGGCTTTAGTTTTGTTTCCGAAGAGTTTGGCATCGATCATTTTCTGGAACCAGTCCGGCACCTGGTAAACGTCTCTGGCTTCATCATTGGGAAGAAGTTCATGAGAATTGATCAGAAGATGATGGAGAGTATCCAGACCTACAAGATCTGAAAGTCCGAAAACTCCAGTTCGAGGTCGCCCCAGCGGTGGACCGAGTACAGCATCAACTTCCTCAAGAGTTACGCCGGAATCCTTGATGGTATTAAGCATCACGGCGATACTGTGGACACCAATCCGGTTTCCAATAAAATTAGGCGTATCGTTTCCAATTACAATTCCCTTACCCAGGATTTTCTCTCCCCAGGCTGAAATCATCTCTACAATCTCTTTGCTGGTATCTACGCCGGGAACTACTTCCAGAAGCTTCATATAGCGAACCGGATTAAAGAAATGGGTAATCAGAAAATTCTTTCTGAATTGCTCACTACGACCTTCGGCCATTTTTGCCAAAGGCAATCCGGAAGTATTGGAAGCGATAATGGTATCAGACCCCATGATCTTCTCAATTTTTGAGAATAGATCCTGTTTGATTTTAAGATTTTCAACCACAACTTCGACGATCAGATCACAGTCCTTGAGTTTATCAAAATCGTCATCCAGGTTACCTGTAGTAACCAATTTAGGATCAACCTTCTTATCCATGAAAGCTGCAGGTTTTGCCTTGATCATGTTCTGCAATCCCATTTCCACAATTCGATTCCTAGCTTTGGGATCGTTTTTTTCTTCATCCTTCAGGTCAAACGGTACAATATCAAGCAACAGTGTCTCAATGCCGGCACTGGCGCACAATGCAGCAATTCCGCCGCCCATAATACCGGAGCCGATAACTGCCACTTTTTCAATCCTTTTTAACATAATATCCTCCCTAATTGATTCTTTGACTTTGAAAGCAGGGCTTTTGTTGGTTTTGGGACAAACAAGACATACAATTCGTTATGCGAGGGTTTTAATTACCATGAATGTCGTGCTTAATTTGCCTTTAATCGAACGTTGCCAGATTGCAACGTTCAAAACAGCAGCAAACAAAACCGTAAACATCGGTTTTGTTACTTTATAATCAGCATTTTGAAAGTCAATTGCCTTTTTTGCAGATCAGGTTTCTGATTTGAAAACTTTCGGTGCTAAATTTCGATCAAAAATTGCGAAAATTCTTGAATTTTAAAAAAAACGAACGAACGTCCGTTATTGCTAAAAGGCATTAAAAATCAGAAATTTAAGTAACTCAATTTGATTTAGTTCTGTTATTATCACAGAAACAGCATGCTGTTTACAAGCCTTAAACGCAAAAAATCAGATCGATCGTGAAAATGAGAGATGTGGCTATTTTTAAAAATCTTTATATTACAGGGGCAAGTTCGTTGATTATTTCATTTTAAGGTGTTATCAGGTTTTTGTTCTTTTGATGTTGAATCATTTCTTACCATTCTCATTTAAATAGAGTAAAATGGCACGATATTGAATCGATCTGGGAATTGCGATTTTAGTCCATTCCCTTTTAGTCCTGTGGAGACGGTGGATCATACAAGTTTAAAAATGAGAAAACGAACTATTTGCGATAGCTCGGAAGACGTTTGCAAAAAACTGAATTCACCGATGAAATCCGGCTTCGATGCAACCTGATGGTCTTTTCATTCCAACGAATTAACCAGTACCCAAACTAATACTATGAAACGAACTTTTTATCTGGTCACAATAATATTCTGTCTTCAACTAATTTTAGCGGTTAATCCGGCTAGATCGGTTTCTATCCCTGTAGCTCAAAAAGGTGTGCTGGATGTCTCTCGCTGGGATTTTAAGACTGCGGGACCGCTTAGTTTGGATGGTCAGTGGGAGTTTTACTGGAACAAGCTGATCAGTCCTAATGATTTTGCCAGTGGTCAGCTTTTACAACGAACCGGCTATATAGATGCCCCCGGCTATTGGGATGGGTACAAGGTGGATGGTGAAGAGCTAACTGGTTTGGGATATGCAACGTTTCATCTCAAGGTTACCAATTTGCCTCCAAACGAGTTAGTTGCTTTTGATTTGCCTCTGATGCATACCGCATACAAACTGTGGGCAAACGGGGAATTGGTCGCCACTAATGGTGTTGTTGGAACATCAAGGGCAACATCCCAACCTCAATTTTTGCCAAAAACCCCAGTGTTAAAACAGATCGCTACTGAAATAGATTTAGTGCTGCAGATTTCAAATTTTCATCATAACAACGGTGGTATTTGGCAAACACTAAAAATTGGGCTTGAAGAGGATATTTCTTCCATAGATCAAATGCGGACCGGAATAGAGCTTTTCATCCTGGGGGCCATCCTGATCATGGCACTTTATCATTTTGCCTTATTTGCTTTAAGACGCAAAGAACCGTCTCCCATGTTTTTTGGTTTATTTTGCCTGGATGTCGCTTTTCGCATGAGTATTCACGGAGGGACCTTTTTTTCCGTCATCTTTCCTAACGCATCTTGGGAAATTCTGGTCAAACTTGATTATTTTACCTTATATTTTGGTCTGACTTTTTATTGTGCTTTTATTCAGAGCCTCTTTCCTTCAGAATTTAAACGCATTGCCCTAAACATAATTGTAATTATCTCAATCGGATTTGTTTTGTTTACTATTGTCACTCCTGCCACAACGTATACTGCGTATCTGGTCTATTATCAGGCAGTGATGGTTCTAGCCAGTCTATTTACCTTGATAGTGCTGGTTTTGGCGGTAGCCCAAAAAAGAGACGGAGCCAGGGTAGTTTTAAGCGGATGTGCACTTATCATTGTTTCGCTGGTAAATGATATTCTTTACAATCATGAAGTAATTCACACAGCTGAGATTATTGGCTTTGGCTTGTTTTTCATGATCTTCATGCAATCGTATGTACTTTCTGCCAAGTTTTCCAAGGCCTTTGATATGGTGGAAGAGCTGTCGATTGGTCTGGATCGAATGGTCAAGGAGAGAACAGCCGCTATAAAGGATCTATTGGATAACACAGGACAGGGATTTTTCTCTTTCGCCCGGGATCATAAAGTGCAGCAGTTTACTTCAAAAGCTACCTATGATTTTTTTGGCAAAGCTATTGAAGATGAAAACGCACTTGAATTAATGTTTCCCGATGATTATGAGGACAAGGAAAAACTCCTAAACCTGGTATTTGAAGATGCCGGTAATTTGACACTGGTTGAGGGGATTTTACCGTCTGAGGTTACGAGAGACGAACATATATACAATGTGGACTATCATTGGATTGAACCTCGTCAGAACGTGGATGGTCGTATAATGATAGTGATGACGGATATTACTACCCAAAGAAAACTGGAACAACAATTAAAATCGGATGAAGAGAAAAACCGCATGATTGTTAAAATTGCCGTGGATCGACACGGGTTTATAGATTTCTTGAATGAAGTGAATATGTGTTTGGATAAAATTAAAGAGATCTTATCCGGGACAGCCTCAGATATGAGTGTTAAAGAACTCTTCAGATACTTCCATACTATCAAAGGTGGCATGAGCAGCTATTTTTTTACTGACGTCGCTAACAAAGCTCACGATATCGAAAACCTCCTTGAATCGCTGCGAACAGATAGTGCACTGCCGACTGAAGACCTATTAAAATCGGTTGACAAAGAAACAGACCAACTCAAAGAAGAGTTAAAGAAAACACTGAACGGTCTGGATCAGATTATTCCAAAACAGCTTATCGAAGCAGGATTTCAGCCGTATTTCAGGATCTCGGAATCTAAAATCACTCAACTCGAAGCAATTTTGAAGAAAGACTTGAATGCAAGCCCAGCTCTAACTCAAGCTGTAAAAGGGTTACGACGCCAACCAATTCGGAATATAATGAAGAAGTTTGCCTCAGACGCGGAAGACTTGGCTGTCAATTTGGGCAAAAAGGTTAAAATAACCCTCGAAGGTGAGGAAACGGAAATTGTGCACAATTCCTTCAAGCCAATGCTGTCATCGCTTATTCATATAGTTAGAAACTGCGTAGATCACGGGATTGAAGAGCCTGAAACCCGTCTGGCAGCTCGTAAACCGGAGATTGGAAATCTTGATATCAAAGTGGCGGCGGACGAAAAAGAATTGAAAATCAATATTGCAGACGATGGTGCGGGAATCGATGCTGAAACAATCAAGTCTATAGCTCTTGATAAGGGGTTGATTGGCACGACGCAGGTTGAGTCCATGACAGAAAGTGAATTGGTCAAATTAATTTTTGCGCCCGGGTTCTCAACCAATGAGGTGGTCACAGATCTTTCTGGCAGGGGCGTGGGAATGGATGCTGTTGCAGAGGAAGTCGCAAAGCTTGAAGGATCAATTGATGTTCTTTCAACTCCGGGAGTCGGCACTCAATTTATGATTACCGTTCCAAATGCTTAAATGTCAGATAGGTTCCATAACATCATGGTGAGCGGACGTCTGCTCACCAAAATTGTTGAAGTTTACATCTTGCTTCTTGACAACCTTGAATATCAGATTCTATCCTTTCTTCATTATCAAGCAGTTAAAAAGCAATCCCGGCATAAAATGAAAACCGATAACAGCAAAATCAAACAGGATCATGCAGAACTAAGCAGCAGCTCTATGTCTGTTTCTATGCCAGTTGCTTTTTTCAAACAACTCACCGGTAATCCTCACAACACAACCTGCTTTTCTGTAAAGGGAATCGTTGTTGGTATTATTATTATCAGCCTGATTATTATCGGCTGACAAATGCCAGGAAACGACTCCGAAGATTAAAATTCAAACACATCGGGATCGTTTCCCGGTGGTGAGAAATTTTGGTTTTTAATCGCAGAAGAGTATGACAAACACAATTTTCACAACATTGGTTAGCTGGCGCCTTTCAGGCGACAGGGTGAATTGTGCCCGGTTTTTCTGCATTTCTGCTTCTGTAGTGTCCCTCACCAAAGCTTTCTCAGTCTTAAATTCTAACGGAATTGCAATCCTGATTGTTGAGTTGGTTACTATTATTTCAGCTACTATTATCGCAGTTATCATGATTGTGATTATTAGCCTGATTATTAGCAGCTAACCACGACCAGGGGCGATTCCGGAAACATCAAAACACTTTAATCGGAAACAGCCCCTGGCGGGTGAGGTTTTTATAACCTGAATTTTTGGGGCTTCCAATGAAAAGTGTTTTAAAAAAACGAAACGAATATAATCAAACCAATAGGAATGGATTAGCCAATCTGTTTCGATCTTCAAATGCAAATTATACCGGTGCGGATCTATTTTTCAAAACCTTGTTGGATTGTGGGGTTGATACCATATTTGGTTATCCTGGTGGGAAAGTACTAAGTCTGTACGACAGGATGCTGGAGTACCAAGGCATTAATCACATACTAGTGAATCATGAACAGGGAGCAACGCATGCCGCAGAAGGTTATGCACGTGTCACCGGAAAACCGGGTGTGGTGTTAACTACTTCCGGCCCGGGAGCTACGAATACAGTTACAGGGATTGCCGATGCCTTTATGGACTCAATTCCAATCGTTGTCTTCACCGGCCAGGTGGAAATACCTTTGATTGGAAAGAACGCTTTTCAGGAATCGAATATTGTGGAAATCACAAGACCCATTACCAAGTGGAATTGTCAGGTCCGTTCCATAGATTTGCTGGAAAGTACCATAAAAAAAGCTTTGCAGGTGGCCGTTGAAGGCAAGCCGGGTCCCGTGTTGGTGGATATACCAAAGGACATATTTATTGATGAATGTCCTGTTGTTCCAGGATTAAACGACGAAGGAAAAAGCGTGATTGGTACTCCGTTCGAAACCAAACAAACCTATCTAAAAGCCGCAGAGCTGATAAAAAAAGCAAAACGACCCGTTTTATACGTTGGTGGCGGTGTGATCTCGGGTGGAGCATCTTCCGAATTGAGAGCTTTTGCCTTAAACAACAATATACCGGTTACTACAACTTTGATGGGATTGGGAGCCTTTCCTGAAACCCATGAACTGTCACTGGGAATGTTGGGAATGCATGGTACATGGTATGCCAACATGGCAGTTCAGGAATGTGATGTGTTAATTGCAGTGGGGGCGCGTTTTGATGATCGTGTTACCAGTGATGTCGATGGGTTCTCTCCTCACTCCAAAAAGATTCATATCGATATCGATTCGGAATCTATTAACAGAAATGTGATCGTTGACGTACCCATCAATGACTATGTCAAGCAGGCATTACAACAACTATCAGAGTTGGTGAAAATGGAATCCAAGCCGTCCTGGCTGAAAACGATTCAACAATGGAAATCAAATCATCCGCTGAAGTATCAGTTTGATGATACCGTGATCAAGCCACAGCTTGTGATTGAAAAAATTTCCGAGCTGACTGACAGTGATGCAACTGTGGTAACCGACGTGGGGCAACATCAAATGTGGGCGGCTCAATACTATTCCTTTAAGCGACCCCGGCAGTTTGTAACCTCGGGTGGACTGGGAACCATGGGATTCGGTTTGCCGGCTGCGATAGGAGCATCTTTGGCTGATCCTGACTCAACAGTAGTCTGTATTTGCGGTGACGGCGGGTTTCGAATGACGTCCGCTGAACTGGCAACAGCCGTGTCTTACCAGTTACCAATCAAAATAATTGTCTTTAACAACGGAAGTTTGGGAATGGTAAGGCAATGGCAGAGCTTTTATTTTAAGGACCGATTTTCACATACCATGCTCCATGACTCCAATCCGGATTTTCAAAAACTGGCGGAATGCTATGGAGCAATGGCGTTAAGGGCAAGCAAAACAGAGGAGTTGGACTTTGTCTTGGCTAAAGCTTTATCCATCAACGATAGACCGGTACTTGTCGAATGCCTGATCGATCCCGGGGAAAATGTATTGCCAATGGTCAGTCCGGGGGCAGCCCTCCACAATATGATTGAGTAGTCTGCTATTGCCGGTAGAAGATAAATTCTGATTTACCAGAACTTATCTTCTACTTTTGTTTTAAATGTCAGAATTTCCAGGTTTTCGATGGTTTGTTCCAGCAGGGTCTCCAGTTCCAGATTGCCTTCATCCCCTGAAATTTCATCTACTACCCCATGAATTTCAGGTTTTTGAGGTTGGAAAACCGTACAACAATCATCAAATGGCTGGATGCTGATTTTATAAGTTCCGATTTTTTTGGCCCATTCGGTGATTTCTGCCTTATCCATGCCGATCAAAGGTCTCAAGACAGGTATGGATGTCGCATCCTGCGTGCAAGCCAGGTTTTCCAAAGTCTGGGACGCCACTTGTCCAACAGCCTCACCTGTCACATAACCAATCGCTTTGTATCGGTCTTTAACTGCTTCTGCGACTCGATACATGATTCGGCGGTAAAGGATAGTTCGATTCTTTTCTTCGCAGGATTCCCGTATTGCCTTTTGTATTTCAGCAAAAGGAACAATTATTAGCGTGGTTTTTGGTTGAAAACGACTCAGGTGTGTCACTAAATCAACGACTTTTTGTCGACTCTGTTCACCAATAAACGGGTAGGAGTGAAAGTGAATAAAAGTTGTTCTACAACCCCTTTTCATCATAAACCAGCTGGCAACAGGGCTGTCTATCCCTCCACTGATGAATGACATGACATTTCCTGACGTTCCGACAGGCAAACCACCCTGTCCGGAGACTTTTTCCAGATACAAAATTGATCTGTTTTTAGACCATATTTCTATGCCCAGGTCCAGATCCGGATTCGATAAATCCACTTTTAAATCAGGAAAAGCATTCAGGACAGCTCCGCCAATTTCAGAGGAAATCTGTTGTGAATTAAGAGGTGTATCCTTGCTGCTTCGCCTGGTAGATATCTTAAACCTGGGATTTTTAAGAGATGAATTTTCGATTTGTTGTTTAAAGATCTCAACAGCTTTAGCAGCAAGCTCATTCATATCATGGGAACAAGATTCCGCAACGCTGAAATTAGCAATCCC
>JAKSDL010000149.1 GCA_022360105.1 Pseudomonadota bacterium | reverse complement strand
TTAACTCATTAAACCTTTATTGTCAAATTAAAAAAATAATATTGATTTCCTTATTTAAATGGATATCCTTTATTTCCATATAGTTAATATGTTTTATCAGGCATTCGGTAGCCTTAATGCCTGTTCTAAGTTTTGAAGTATTGATAGTCGTCAATGCCGGTGCACATAATTCAGAGAAATATATATCATCAAAACCTACAACAGCAATATCCTCAGGTATGCATACACCTCGTTCCTTGAGGGCTTTTAACACACCAAAGGCGATAAAATCACTAAAACAAAACACCGCAGTCACATCGACGTTTTCATCTATCAATTTCAGTGTTGTATAATAGCCGCCATTCGGGATAGCCTCCGTTTCAAAAACAAACAAAGAATCAGCAGACATCTTAAATTCCTTTAAAGCATTTTTAAAACCTTCTAGTCTGTCTATCGCCGAAGAAATGTATAAAGGACTTGTTATATAGGCTAACTTCTGATGGCCTTTTTCTAGCAGATGCCTTCCCGCCAGATATCCTCCATACTTATCATCGTTGATAACTGAATTGCAATTAAGGTCATGAAACCTTCTACCCATTAAGACCAGAGGTATATGTCTTAACTTTATTGTTTCTATTACCTCTTTGCCTTTCATCGTCGGAACGAGAATAATCCCATCAACGTTTCTGCTGATTAGCGTTTCAACAACGGACTTCTCTTCTTCATAGTCTTCCTTTGAATCTCCTAGAATTATTGTGTAACCTGCTTTTTTAGCCGTCATTTCAACACCTTTTACCATATCACTGAATACAGGGTTGGCAATATCCGACACAATAACACCTATACTTTTACTTCTGTTTGTCCTGAGGGACATTGCCGCATGGTTAGGAGAATAGTTCATCTCCTGTGCAACCTTTTTTATTTTTTCTTTAGTTTCTTCTGCTATGTCAGGCATATCTCTTAATGCTCTTGATATAGCATTTACAGAATAACCGGTCCTTTTAGCAATATCTTTTAGTTTTGGTCTTAGTTCCATTATTATTTCTTCCTTCATCGTTAATGTTTTCCGTATATTCTATCATGTTTAACGTTTTTTATCAATCCCAATGTGTTTACCGGCACGGCAATCGCATGAAATAATATTCAACCCAGCGAATTCCTTAAGAATTTTAAAAAATGCTATTGCAGCATTCAAATGGTCTTTTTTTCTCCAATAGTTATTTCATTTATTGCCAAACCTATACTGCTTAACCCTTCTCATTCTGTCTTCCAAGAACACCACTCAATATGGGAAATGATGTAATAATATCTCTTTTCTATACGCCCGTGTCCCTTTTCAAGTGTTTCATAGATATCTATTGCAAAAATTGCAACTTCAGTCCAAGTATTGCAATCTGCTATAAAAGCCGCCACAGTAATAAAAATAATATCTATCAACTTGTGATGAATCTTGTTTTCCTGTCTGAAATCCTTCAAGACACAGAAATGTTCAAAGAAAAGATTTTCATCCATCATGTTGTTCACTCCTATATATGTTATTTTATATATTATTTAACAAAAAAATCACTTAAAACCATTAATTCTACAAGGTTTTAAGTGATTTTATATCGTCGAAATAAGCATCAATTATTGGAAAAAAATTGCTTCATGTGGTTGCCGTGCAGATGACTTAGGTTCTGTCTCTCCGCCGGCAGTTTTATGTCCGTGCAACCCGAGGATAAAGCAGGTTAACCAACTGTATACCGTTTTGATCCAAGCGTTCCAGCATCTTTCGCTTGCCAGTTATCACGACGTTTTAACGATAATTTACTTACATTAACGATATCATCCCTCAAGGACTCCATTCCACAAATTCGTTCAAGCATTTGAAACATTTATCTGTACGACCTCGTGCCTCACTCATCCTTTTATAGCTCCAATCATAACGCCTTTTACAAAATATTTCTGAACAAAAGGATACACTATAACAACTGGCAACGTGCTTACAACTATAAGAGAATACTTAAGCAATTCTGCTAATAACTCTTTTTGCACTGCTTCTTCAACATTCATTGTCATTGTATAATCAAACTGGTTTAGTACAAGTATGTCCCTGAGTATTATCTGAAGAGGATATAATTCTGAACTTCTTAAATATATCAAAGCAGAAAAAAACTCATTCCAATGTCCAACTCCGTAATAGAGCGCTAAAACAGCTAAAATAGGTTTGCATAATGGTAATACTATCTTAACAAAAAATCTGAAGTCATCACACCCATCAAGCTTTGCAGATTCATGTAATGAATCATGGATATTTGTTTGAATATATGTCTTGGCTATGATAACAAACCAAACAGCCATCGCTCCAGGTAATATCAAAGCCCATCTTGTATTATAAAGTCCCAGATCCTTCACAAGGAGAAATGTGGGAATCATTCCCCCGTTAAAGAACATTGTAAATA